>DASRLI010000299.1:0-21209 GCA_035648535.1 Occallatibacter sp.
AAGTGCAACAGATTCCGTGAATAGATCCATAAAGATAGCCGTAGCCGTGCCGTGGGAAAGTGGGAAACGTTCTTTGTTTTCCATCTTTTCCATGGCTTGTCTCCTGGCATCTCGTGGCTGGTCTTGATGATGCGTTGTTGCACTTGGAGCTTGAATCCGCCGTGCCCCATCCTTGCGCATTTTTTCTAGCGCAAGGGTGGGACAGCACAACCCTGGACCGATGGGCTTTTTCAGTTCCCGAGTCCCTGACTCCTGTCCACTGTTCACTGTCTACTGTCCACTGTTCACTGTTTTTCCGCGGCCGCTTTGCGCAGACGGTCGCGGATGGCGGCTCCAATCCCCGTGACAGGCGGCAGCGGGCACAGAATTACGGTGCATCCCTTGGCATCGAGCGCTCGCAAACCTGAGTAGAGTTCTCGCGCAAGTTCCTCCGGTGCAGTCCACCGGCCCCAAACAAACACAGACACAGATAAAAGCCCGGCGGGCAGCGTGATGTCAGCGGGCAGCATGATTCCGAGTCGCTCCTGAGCGTGCTGCAGGGCTGCTGCGGCAAGCCGTACCCCCAGATCGGACAGCGGGGCCTCGACAAGCACCAGGCGCGCTCTGGGGGCATAGTGGCGCAGGCCGACTCCCGGCGAGGGCAACGCCTCGCGCGGGGTTTCAAGCAGTTCGCCGATGCCGCGGAAGAACTCCACGGGCCCGGCAGCGTCTCGAATCTGGAGACTAGTCACTGCTCCCGGCCTGTAAATCACCATTGGACTTTGGCAGGGATCGAGGACAGTGGATTCGACGCCGTGTTCGGTTGAACCGGCATCGAGAACCGCATCGATGCGTCCGTCAAGGTCTTGGAGCACATGCGCGGCTGTGGTGGGGCTGATGTGGCCAAAGAGATTGGCGCTGGGCGCGGCGACCGGAATGCCGGCCAGCCGGATCAGCTCAAGTGCCACAGGGTGAGACGGCATGCGGGTGCCCACCAGCGGTCGCCCAGCCGTGACGGAATCGGGCACCGCCGCCGAGCGGGGCAACAACAACGTGAGCGGCCCTGGCCAGAACGCTTTCATCAGCCGACGCGCCGATTCAGGGACGCCGGCCACAAGCCCGTCGAGCATTTTTTCGTCAGAGACGTGGACGATCACCGGGTCCCAGGCGGGCCGCTGCTTAGCCGCGAAGATGCGCGCCACTGCGGCGCTGTCCAGGGCGTTTGCCCCGAGGCCGTAGACCGTCTCGGTAGGTAGCGCCACCAGGCCCCCGTTGCGCAGAATCCCCGCAGCACTGTTAAGCGCCTCGCTGGCCTCGGGGCCTTCAAGATTGGCAGGGTTCACCGTTAACCGTAGCGTCTTCACACTCTTATTGTCGCCGGTTGCCGCCCGGAACAGCCACCCAGGTTTCAGCACGTTACCTAAATACCTAAAGAAGCTGACTTGTTCCCGGTTTTCGATTGCCGCATCCTGCGCCGGGGCTCTAGAGTGGGAACTCACCTGGTTGCCTTCGATTCGAGCCGGTGCAATCGCGCCTGGGCAAATCCCCGTACCCGGCCCTCCGCGCTACCCCTGAGGAGATCGATCGCATGTGTCCGGACCTGATATCCATCGGCGAACGCCTTTCCGCCAGGACTCCTGGAAACCTGGGCTCCGTTGTTACGCGGACTGAACAGGCGTTCACGGGGCGCAAGGTACTTACATTTCTGGTCTCCGTCTGCGTGTTTACGGCTGCCCTTGTCGGCGGCTGGCAATTCATTCGGGTGAGCGTTCAGATCGGCAAGCTGAAAAGCTCGGACGCGGCCGCCCGGCAACACGCAGCTCTTGAATTGGGCCAATTCAGAAGCTCGCGTGCGGTCGAACCGCTGATCGCTGCCCTCAACGATACAGATACTGCGACGGCCGGCGATGCGGCCAAGGCACTGGGCCAGATCAAGGACCTGGGCGCGCTACAGCCGCTGCTGAAGCATCTCAAAACGGGAAAAGACAATGACGAGGTTGAGCGAGAGGTGGCTAGGGCGCTGGGCGATCTGGGGCCTCCGGCGCTGGAACCACTGATGGCCGCGCTCAGAGACAAGGACCTCAGTGGATATGCGGGGGATGGGTTGGTGCAGTTGGGCAGGCCTGCCGTCGATCCTCTGATCGCCATACTCAACAACGCCGATGCAGGTGCCGATCCCGGCCTTCGCGAGCAGGCGGCCGAATTGCTTGGGGAGCTCGGGGACACACGCGCCGTGGAACCGCTGATCGCAACCCTCAAAGACAATACGCGAGCGGCGAAGGGACCGGTCGGACTTGACGCATACGGACTTCCGCTGCAGCACCCGACTGGAGGGGACGGTCTGCGGGAGCAATCCGCCAGGGCCCTGGGCAAGATAAAAGACCCGCGCGCCAACGGACCGCTGATTGCCGCCATGAAGGACTCGGATGAGCGCGTCCACCAGATCGCGGCCCACGCCCTGGGAGAGATCAACGACCCGCAGGCGGTGAATTTTCTGCTGAAGGCTCTGAGGGAGCACAATACCGAAGTAATCGCTGGCGCCTGCGACTTTTTTGTCCAGCGCGGCGATCCGGGCACTGAAGATGCGCTGATCGATGCGCTTAACAGGTCGGGCGACACGGATATGGCTCAAGACCTGCTCAACAGCGGGAACACAAAGTTGCACGACGCCGCCAACAACTGGGCAGCGGCAAACCACTACGAGGTTAACTACATGCCGGGCGGGAAAGCGACGTCGTGGGGCGGTAAACCCTGAGCCTCGCTGCACGGTGTAGTGAACGACGGCCGCACGGGCTCCTGGCCCGGCGCGTTTGGCGCGGACAATACGCTGTGCCGTATACTCGCTGATTACGATGGCCATCGAGACCGAGATCAAATTCAAAGTATCTGACCTGCCCGGCCTCGCACGGCGGCTTGAGGCCGCAGGATTCACGCTGCATACCCCGCGCAGCTTCGAAAGCAACGTACTCTACGACACCCCCGGCCGCGAGATGCGGGCCCGGACCGAAATCCTGCGCATCCGCAACTATGCTGGCCGCTGGATGGTCACTCACAAGCGGGTGCCGGACGACGGCGTTGGCGAAGACAGGCACAAGCACCGCGTGGAGACCGAAACCGAGGTCGCTGACGGTGCGGCACTCGAGGAAGTCTTCCTGTCGATCGGACTGGTGGCTGCCTTCCGCTACGAGAAATGGCGTACGGAGTGGCATGACGGCGAGGGGCATTGCGTGGTGGACGAATCCCCCATCGGCGACTATGCGGAGCTTGAGGGCCCCGCCGAATGGATTGACAGGGCCGCGGCGAGGCTCGGTATCGGACCGGCAGATTACATCACGCTGAGCTACGGGCGCCTGTTTGATCAGTGGCGCGAACAGCACCGCTCCGATGCCACAGACTTGACCTTTGCCGCCGTCTCCGGGACAGCCTAGAGCCCATTCGCGCGAGTTGCGTAGCAGTATCAGAACCTCATCCCCGACTCCGTCTTTCATTCCTTTGGTAATCAAAGAACCGGAATTCACTCAAGGTCCTGCCGTTCTCCGTCGATAACCTCATTGAGTTTTTCCAATTCTCAGGGGGACAGAAGACTTATGAATTGCTTTTACCTTGGCGATCGTCGCACCGGACTAGGGCACACGGGAATAAGGATGTTGCAGGCTGCAGCGCTGGCTTTGATTCTTGCCATGGTATTGCCTGCAAGAGCGGCCGACGAGCGTGCCGTCAAGACGAGGGTGGCGCCGGTTTACCCGGAGATTGCAAAGCGAATGAGGATCAGTGGAGCGGTAAAGATGGAGGCCACTGTGGATGCCGATGGATCGGTGAAGGATGTGAAGACAGTGAGCGGAAACCATATGCTGGCCGTGGCGGCCGAGGATGCAGTGCGGCATTGGAAGTTTGTGACTGGCTCTGGAAACTCAATTGTGAATTTGGAGGTCAACTTCGCATCTGTCCCGTAGGGTCTCCCTTGCACACAAAGGGAAGGCGTGGGCGAACCTGCCCGCAGTTCCCCTTTTGAGCTATTCCCTGCTCTGGCGGCCGGCGAACGCTCAAGCTACAAGAGGCGCGCATCTCGGCCCCGCTCTCATTAGAAACCAGTTATTGACTTTGGCACGGGAGCCCTTTAGTCAATAACGTGCCCAAGAAAGGGGAGGAACAATCTACCCAACGTAGGATAGGATTGGTAATGATGATGGAATCTGGGAACAGCAAGAGCGGCGAGCCGGACTCTCGCCAGGCTCCCGACAGCCCTATCAAAAGTGTCTTGTCCATCGCCCTTATCGGCCCCGACGACGATCGTCGCAGGGCCTTTATGAGTGTCCTCTCTGGACGCCAGAGCACCGTGATTCGCGAGTTCTCTTCCTACCCGACCAACCTGGACGACCTGCCCCATACCCTGGGCGAACAATTCGATGTCTTCATCATCGACATGGATTGCGACCCGGATTATGTTTTCGACCTGGTCGGACGGATTTGTGCCAGCAGTTCCGCTTGCGTAATGGTCTGTTCGGCAGATGCCGACGTAAAACAGGCAGTCCGTTTCATGCGTGCGGGCGCCCGTGAGTACTTTACGCTGCCCCTGGTCCCAGCCGAGGTAGCCGGTGCTCTCACACGTGCCTCTATCTCACAGCCGGCTCCTGTACACGTTCCCAAGACCGCGGGTCAGATATTTGTATTTATCGGCGCCAAAGGGGGCTGCGGAGTTACTTCGATCGCCGCCAATTTTGCAGTGGCAGTTGCCTTGGAGTCCGGCCAGAGCACGCTGCTGATCGACCTCGGCCAGCCCCTTGGAGACGCTGCGATCAACCTCGGCATGACGTCCAATTACTCCACTGCCAATGCCCTGAGGGATCATAGCCGGCTCGATGGGAGTTTCCTCAATTCGCTGCTGGCCAAGCACAGTTCGGGATTGTTTGTACTGCCGGCTCCAAGCGAATTCCCCAAGGATCAGCCGCCCATTGACGCTTTCGACAAATTAATCGCGGTCGCGCGCCAAAGCTTCAATTACGTCGTGGTCGATGCTGGATCGAGAATTGACCTGATGGATTCTTCGCTTTTCGAAGAGTCCTCCGTCGTCTACCTGATCACCCAGGTCGGCATCACTGAGCTGCGCAACTCGAATCGCCTCATCTCTCAGTACTTCGCCCTTCGGGGCCGCAGTCTGCAGATCGTGCTGAACCGCTATACGCCCAACACTCTTCTCTTCGACGATAGCCAGGTCGCCAAGGCTCTCACCCGACCTGCCCACTGGAAAATTCCCGACGATTATTCCACTGCCCGCAGAACCCAGAACACGGCCACGGCGATTGCGCTTGAAGACTCGCCGATCTCGCAGGCTATCAAGCAGATGGCCAGAACAGCATGCGGCCTTCCCGATGAGAAGAGAAGGAAAAAGAGTTTCAGCCTCTTCGGAAAATAAGAGCCCGGGCTTCTTTGCGCACAGAGCGCGGTTCAATTTGAACGGCGCAAATGCGAGCCGAGGGCCTGTGCGACCCTCCGGCTGCAATCCTGTCGTTGTTATTTCTCAGCTCCGTGGCATTTCTTGAATTTCTTTCCGCTACCGCAGGGACATGGGTCGTTGCGGCCCACCTTTTCTCCGGTCCTGCGCTGTGAGGCCTGGCCAGAGTCGTCGCTCCCTGAGCGGCTGGCTGCCTCCAGTTCGCGCTGCTTTTTGCGGTGGAACTCTTTCTCCAGCGCGTCGATGGTGGTGGAGGGCTGGCGGGTGTGAATGCCGATCTCTCGCGGCTCCGCATCCAGCGTGGGCGGTTGTGCGGCAGAGGCCACCGGCGGCGCCTTGGGAACCACTCGATTCGGTCGCGGCGCCGCGTCCACCGGCTCCCCGTCGGGTCCAAGAATCTGCATCCGGAACAGGAACCGGACGGTGTCTTCCTGGAACTTCTCCATCATCGCCTCGAACATATCGAAGGATTCCCGTTTGTATTCCACCAGCGGGTCCCGCTGCGCATAGCCGCGCAGGCCGATTCCCTCTTTCAGATGGTCCATTGAAAGCAGGTGTTCTTTCCAGAGTCCATCGATCACGCTCAGCATGACCATCCGCTCGTGATAGCGCATGGTGGGAGCGCCCAGGATTTTTTCTTTGGCCTCGTAATGTTCTTTCAACTTCTCGAAGATTGCCTCACCCAGTTCGTGGCGGCTAAGCTCCTTCGGCTTCAAGTCCGATTCGGAAAGATTGAGACCGAACTGATCGACGAGTTTTTCTTCAAGGCCCTTGATGTTCCATTGGTCGGGACGAATGCGCTCCCCAGCGAACTCGTCAAGAAATCCGCTAAGAATTCCGCCGACGTAGTCTTCGAGAATCAGCTCGCGCTGATCAACGCCTTCGAGCAGTTGGCGGCGCAGACCGTATACCGCCTCGCGCTGCTTGTTCATCACGTCGTCGTATTCCAGCAGGTGCTTACGCGATTCGAAGTTCTGCGCCTCGACAGCTTTCTGCGCTCCCTCGATGCGCTTGGAGATCATCTTCGACTCAATGGGCACACCCTCTTCCATGCCTAGCCGCTCTAGTAGCGTGCTCACCCACTGCTTGGCGAAAATGCGCATCAGGTCGTCTTCAAGCGAAAGATAGAAGCGCGATTCGCCGGGATCACCCTGGCGGCCGGCGCGGCCACGGAGCTGATTGTCGATGCGCCGCGATTCGTGCCGCTCAGTGCCGAGGATAAACAGTCCGCCCGCCTCGATCACCTGCTCGTGATCTTTGAGCGCAGCTTCTGCGTGGCCCTTGTTGCTCTCAGCCCAGTCCGGTTCGCTGACTTCGAATTCCTGGCCCTGATAGTAGAAGCGCAGAAAGCCGGCCGGCGCCATGGGATTGATGGCTCCTTCGGCAACACTGATTGCGCGGGCATGACCCTTTTTCACCAATTCCTGCCGGGTCATGAAGTCTGGATTGCCGCCGAGCAGAATATCGGTTCCACGGCCTGCCATGTTGGTGGAAATGGTCACCATTCCGAGACGGCCCGCCTGCGCCACGATCTCGGCTTCGCGCTCGTGGAACTTGGCGTTCAGCACCACGTGGCGCACGCCCTTGCGCTGAAGAATTCCCGAAAGACGCTCAGACTTTTCGATTGAAGTAGTGCCGACCAGCACCGGCTGCTGCTTCTCGTGAAGAATCGCGATGTCGTCGGCTACTGCTTTGTACTTTTCTTTCTCGGTGCGGAAGACCACGTCGGGATTTTCAAGCCGGCGCATCAGCATGTTAGTGGGGATGACCACAATCTCGAGCTTGTAAATCTTTTCGAATTCGGCTGCTTCGGTTTCCGCTGTGCCCGTCATGCCGCTCAGCTTTTTGTAGAGGCGGAAGTAGTTCTGGAAGGTGATGGTGGCCAGCGTCTGGTCTTCCTTGCGGATGTTCACGCCTTCCTTTGCCTCGATAGACTGGTGCAGTCCGTCGGACCAGCGGCGCCCCGGCATCAGGCGGCCGGTGAAGGTGTCGACGATGATGACTTCGCCGTCCTTGACCACGTACTCTACGTCGCGCTTGTAAAGCGCCTGCGCCTTGATCGCGGTTTCAACATAGTGCTTGAGTTCCCAGTTTTCGGCATCGGCTATGTTATCGATACCCAGCAGCTTTTCAATCGTGACCCAGCCATCGTCCGTCACGCCGATGGTGCGCTGCTTCTCATCCACGATGTAGTCGCCGCTGAAAAACTTTTGGCCCTCGGCAAGCTGAATGCCAAGTTCCTGCTGGCGCTTGTGGTCGTGGTATTCCACCTCTTCGCCCATCACCAGTTGCGGAATGATCTTGCGCGCGCGCGCATACTTGTCCGTAGTCTGGTCGGTGGGGCCGGAGATGATGAGCGGAGTACGCGCCTCGTCGATGAGGATCGAGTCCACTTCGTCGACGATGGCGTAGTAGTGGCCGCGCTGCACGCAATCCTTAATTTCAAACTTCATGTTGTCGCGCAGGTAATCGAAGCCAAACTCGTTATTTGTCCCATAGGTGATGTCGGACGCGTAGGCGGCTCTCCGCTCATTGTCGTCGAGGTCGTGAACGATGACCCCGACCGTGAGGCCCAGGAACTCGTAGATCTTGCCCATCCACTCCGCGTCGCGCTTGGCCAGGTAATCGTTGACCGTGACCACATGCACACCGTGTCCGGCGAGCGCGTTGAGATAGCAGCTCAGGGTCGCCACCAGCGTTTTGCCCTCACCGGTTTTCATCTCGGCGATCTTGCCCTGGTGCAGCACCATGGCACCGATCAACTGCACGTCGAAGTGGCGCATTTGCACGGCGCGCCAGCCGGCCTCGCGCACCACCGCAAATGCTTCAGGAAGCAGACTTTCCAGCGCTTCCTTTTCGGCTGCCTTACGTGCATCCTCATCTGTAATCCCATCGAGTTTTGCTGCAATTCGGGCCCGGAACTCAATTGTCTTATTGCGTAGCTGCTCATCCGTGAGCTGCTTTGTCTCCGGCTCGAGGGCGCTGATCTCCGCCACAAAAGGCGTGAGCCGCTTGATTGCACGTTCGTTCGAGGTGCCAAAAATCTTAGTCAGTAACTTATCGAAAAACACAGGCTTCTCCGTTTACTAGTGTAAATGCAGAGGGTTAACTCCTGGTTTCAGACCCAGGCCCCACTCCCAACCAACCGCAACAGCTCCGTGCCCCATTCTTTCGCCCCTTTTCTGGCGAAAGAGTGGGATACCACGGACCTAAACTGCGCATTTTCGCTTCGTCGCCCAGGTTCAAAGCCGCAAGACAAGCCCTTCCACCCGTTCGCCTCGTCGAATCCGCCTCAATTGGCGGCCAAGATGCTTCTCCTGCGTTTCCGGATCACCCTGATCGTCCTCCTCAACTTCCTCCTGCAGGCTCGCTTCAATCGCGAAGTCCACACTGGGCCGGTAGAAGATCGACAGAAACAAAAGCGCGGCCCCCAGAGCGGCAGAGGATGGACAGAAGCCCAGGTCTCTCTTCCCCTTTCGCCTCTTACGCCTCCAGACACTCCGCCGTACTTGGTAGGAAGCAAGAATCGCAACAATCGCCAGAAAGGGGCTGGCAAACAACATGGAACAGAAATAAAAGACACCGGCGCCCATAATCACCCTCGCAAATCGCAGGTAGGCATTCTGGAAACAGCAAGCCGCGCACCAAGCCACTGAAAGCTACGCGCGAAGCAGGAGAATTCCTTTGAGGATTAGGCGATTGTGAAGGGAGGCGGACGCTGGAAGGATGCAGGTAGATAGGGGGTGTCAGGCGTACGGCCAACGTACATATAGGCCATAGGCGACAGCAGGCTGAGTGGCGAAATAACACCAACAAACAGAATCGGCAGGATTGCCAGCCAGGCCCCGGCGTTTCCGGAATGAACGTGCGGAACCAGCAAAAACACAAGGGCTATCAGGATCGCGATTGCCGCAACCAGGAGCCATACCCGCCGTTGTCGGTTTGGAATCATCGTCTGACGTCTCTTGGGAAGCAGTATATAACGAGGAAGAAACTCAAGCGGCCACTTCGCGTTTCCTGGGTCGGCCGCCGGTGCGACCATTTCGCTTTGCCGCGGCCGCTTTGGCGGCACTCTTGCATTTGCCTCCTTTTGCACCGAGGCGGCTGGCCATCCATTTACTTGATCCGAGAAACCCTTCAAGAAGCGCTGGCAGATAGATATCCGCGTCCAGTTTCGGAAAATGAATGCCAAACCCCGAGGGGGAAATCTCGATTGCATCCAATTGCGCCGGCGATGCGCTCTCCAGCCCCTCGGCATCGCGGGGCGAGAATGCCACATCGAGGTTGGTATTGAGCGTGATGACGACGCGCCCAATGCGGCGATCATAGCGTGCCCTCACGGCACGCGGCAGCGAGGCGTGCAATTCCTGCGCATTCCGGTTTGCAAGCTCGAATCGATCACTCTGTTCCATGGATTCCCTCCCACTCGCCTACTAGCAACGCCATATTCTTAAGCAGTTCACGCTCAATTTTGGCTAGGTCGCGCCGTGCAAATCCGTAGTTCTCGCGGAGAGTCACAGTACCCTTCGAGCCATTCAACTCGAAGACAGCTTCATGCCCTGATCCAATGACATGCACATGCTCCGGCCGGTGGTCGTTCGGCTAGACAACAACACGTAATCCGCCAATCCTCAGGACGGTCGGCATTAAGAGAGCATAGCATAAACCTAAGCGCTTAGGTTATTAATCATTGAATTTACCGAGATTACTGGAACGGAAAAGCCCCCGGCTGGTTGGCCGGGGGCTTGATGTTTCGGTCCGGGCGAGCTTTATGCGCTGAACAGCAGAACGCCCGCAGCCTTTTCCTCGCTCGCACTCTCGTCCGCGCTTACCGGGCGATAGAAGAGCTGGTTGTTTTCCAGATAGACCTCGAGGAACGCCGGACGATCGGTGATTTTTCCGGCGATGAGCGCTTCCGACAAGGGGTCCTCGACGTAGCGCTGCAGGGCGCGGCGCAACGGGCGCGCGCCGTAGCTGCGATCGGCGAGGGTCTTGTCGAGAATCCACTTCTTCGCGTCCTCGGTCACCGAGATGGTGATGGCCTTCTGCGCCAGGTTTGCGTTCAACTGCTGCACAAGCAGTTCGACGATCTGGATCAGGTCGCCGTCGGACAACGACTGGAACAGGATGACCTCGTCGAGACGGTTGAGGAACTCGGGGTTGAAGGTCTTCTTGACCTCCTGCTTGACCAACTCCTCGACCTTGTCCGAAACAATGTCTTCGCGGTCGCTCTGGAAGCCAAGACCCTGCTTCTTCATCAGGTGCCGTGCGCCGATGTTCGAGGTCATGATGAGAATGACATTCTTGAAGTCGACCGTATTGCCAAGGCCGTCGGTCAACTGGCCATCTTCAAAGACCTGGAGCAAAATGTTGAACACATCGGGGTGCGCCTTCTCGATTTCGTCGAGCAGGACAACCGAGTATGGCGAACGCTTGACGCGCTCGGTCAACTGGCCGCCCTCCTCATAGCCCACGTATCCCGGAGGCGAACCGATGAGCTTGGAGACCGAGTGCTTCTCCATGAACTCCGACATATCGAAGCGGATGAGCGCCTTGTCTGACCCGAAGAGGAACTGCGCCAGGGTGCGGGCCATCTCCGTTTTGCCGACGCCAGTGGGGCCGAGGAACAGGAAGCTGCCGATGGGCCGGTTGGGTGACTTTAAACCTGCACGCGAGCGGCGGATAGCGCGAGCCAGCGCACTGATCGCCTTCTCCTGCGAGATGACGCGCTTGTGCAGCTCTTCTTCCACGCGCAACAGCTTCTGCGTCTCTTCTTCCTTGATGCTGGTCACGGGCACGCCCGTCCAGCGGCTCACTACGTCCTCAATGTCCTCGCGGCCAACAATGCCGGCAGCGGAGTCGTCGAGGTGATACTTGTCGCGCAGGGCGCGCAGGTTTTCGCGCTCCTTGCGTTCCTCGTCGGAGTAGAAGCGCGCCTTCTCGAATTCGTGGTTGGCAATGGCCGAGTCCATGCGGTGCACAATGAACTTGATGCGCTTCTGCACTTCGGTGATCTCTGCAGGCAGCGATGTCTGGCGGAGCTTTACGCGCGCGCCGGCTTCGTCGATGAGATCGATCGCCTTGTCGGGCAGGAAGCGATCTGGAATGTAGCGATTCGAATGCGAGACCGCAAACTCGATCGCGGCATCGGTGTAGCTGACCGCGTGGAACTTCTCGTAGCGGTCCTTGATGCCGTGGATGATCTTGATGGCGTCGGCCTCGTTTGGCGGCGGAACCTTGACAGCCTGGAAGCGCCGTTCCAGCGAGCGATCTTTCTCGATGGACTTGCGGTACTCAGCCGGCGTGGTGGCGCCGATGCACTGAATTTCGCCGCGCGAGAGCGCAGGCTTGAGGATGTTGGCCGCGTCGAGCGAGCCCTCAGCCGAGCCCGCACCTACGAGCGTGTGCAGCTCGTCGATGAAGACGATGGAGTTCTGATTCTCCATCAGTTCCTTCATGATGGTCTTGAGCCGCTCCTCGAATTGGCCGCGGTACTTGGTGCCGGCCACGATAAGCGAGAGGTCGAGGCCGAGGACTTTCTTGTCGGCCAGGAAGCTGGGCACTTCGCCGTCGGCGATGCGCTGGGCAAGGCCTTCAACGATAGCCGTCTTGCCTACGCCGGGCTCACCGATGAGGACTGGGTTGTTCTTGGTACGGCGGCAGAGAATTTGCACTACGCGTTCGAGTTCGCCGTCGCGACCCACGAGAGGATCAAGTTGTCCGTCCATCGCCGCCTGCGTAAGGTCGCGGCTGAACTCGGCCAGCAAACTCGACTCGCGCTGACGTTGCGCCGGCGGAGCCTTCTCCTGCGTGACGCGGGCCAGCTCTTCGCGAATCTGCGCCAGCTTCAATCCACGCTCTTGCAGAATTTCTGACGCAAAGCACTTCTCTTCACGCAGCAGTCCGAGGAGTAAATGTTCAGTCCCAATGTGCTTGTGGCCCAGCCGCTCGGCTTCTTCCGCCGCATATGCCAGTACCCGCTTGCACTCATTGGAAAGCGGCAGGTCCACTGAGGTGGAGACCTTTTCGCGAATGGTAGTGCGCGCCTCGATCTGTTTACGGATCGACTCTACCGAGGCGTGGGAACGCAGGAAGCGGTTGGTTAATGCCTTGTCCTCGCGCAGCAGTCCAAGCAGCAGGTGCTCGGTCTCGATATAGGGCGAGCCAAACTGGCTGGCCTCATACCGCGCGAAGAAGATCACGCGTCGTGCCTTCTCCGTATAGCGTTCGAACATGATGAACTCCCCCCCTGTTTGGGGTTTACCCCAGGCTCTCGGCTGGTGTAACCGTCCGGTTTAGATTCCGGCCTCGGCCCAACCTGCGCGCGCCCTTCCTCTGACTTCGCCGCCGCAGGCTCCCATGGAAAATACCAGCCATGCCTCCGAACAGCTAATTTGGATGGTCTCGAGCGACCTCCGCCCGATGAGTCTGCGGCGCTCTAGCTGCCGATAGACTCCCACCCTCTCCTCTTCAACCTGGAAGAGCCCAATTTCTACTTAATCCAAGTTGCTTACTAATAAGACTCAGAAACCACCCGGCTGGGTGCTTTTCCTTCAAAAGTTCTCAGGAATCAGTCCCGTCTGCCGAGACGAAGCCAGCGGAATCAACTGGCCGCGGTCAAGCCGCAGCGCTCGTGTGCAGCGAGCGGCAAGGTCAAGATTGTGCGTCACCAGGATTGAGGTGAGGCCGTGGCTCCGGTGCAACCGCTCGATAAGGTCAAAGACCATGCCGGCGGTTATTTCGTCCAGATCGCCTGTGGGTTCGTCGGCCAGCAGCAGCCGGGGGTTGTTGACGAGTGCACGAGCCAGCGCTACGCGTTGTTGCTCGCCGCCGGATAATTCGCCGGGCCGGTGGGCGCCACGTTCTTCCAACCCCACCACCCGCAACCAGTTAGCCGCCACTGCCAGCGCTTCCCGCTTGGTTACACCGCGGGCAAGCAGCGGCATTGCAACGTTTTCCAGTGCCGTAAACTCCGGCAGCAGGTAATGGAACTGCCAAACGTACCCGATTTCCCGATTGCGAAAGGCCGCTGCCTGGCGCGGGGAGAGGCTGGCCACATTGGTTGAGGCGCAGTATACCGTTCCCGCCGAAGGCGTATCAAGCGCCCCTAAGATGTGCAAAAGAGTGCTTTTTCCTGCCCCGGACTGGCCGACTATGGCCACCATTTCGCCGGGGGCAATCTTGAGGTAGAGGTTGTCAAAAAGATCGAGGGAACCGCGGGCTGTCTTATAAGTCTTGCGGAGGCCTTCGACCTGGATGATGGGGTCTTGATTTGGATCGATCTGGTTCTGCGGCTGATCTTGCACCCGCAACTCCGAGTCCCGTGTTGAGCGGGAGGCCTGACCGGCAGCCGCTGGAGGAGTTTGCATCATCCGATTAACCATAATTTTACATGGCCTGGGGGGGTGCGTATCCCTCGAATGTGGTGATTTGCGACACCACAGTGTTACCGTTTGGGCGCCTGCGGAAGAGCGGCAGCGTTAAACCGCCCAATCCGCCCATTCGTCCCGACGATAAATGGCAGCTAAGCGCGAAACTCCGTGCCCCATCCTTTCCGTTTCTTTTTGCGGAAAGGGTGGGAAACCACAAAAGCCATCAGCATCAAGGCTTAGGCAAAGCCCCCGCATTCAGCCGCCCAATCCGCCCATTCGGCCCAACCACAAAGGGTAGCGACAGCGCGAAACTCCGTGCCCCATCCTTTCCGTTTCTTTTTGCGGAAAGGGTGGGAGACCACTAGCGCCCATCCCCCGCATTCGCGAGCGGGCCCAATTCGATCATGCGAACGCCTTCCCGGTCAGCTTCCCGCCGCGCCGCACACATCTCCGACTCCACTTCGACAAGGCCCACCTCGCCCAGCGCCCAGGCGCGGAAGCTCGACCATGGCCAATCTTCCGGCGCTTGGCACAGGCCCCGCTTGACCGGATTGCGATGAATATAGCGAAGCTGGGTAACGAAGCCGGCCTGGTTGCGCACGTTGTGATCGAAGTATCGAGCCTGCCAAAAGGCCGACTCACCCGCAGCCCGCTGCCCGTGCTTCCGCGCCTCTAATGAGACCTTCATCTTCAAGAGTTGCACGGCTTTCGCAAGCCTGTTTTCGGCGGGTTCGCTGACCAGCAGATGAGCGTGCTCCGGCATCACAACGTAGCCGTAGACGCGCAATGCGAAGCGCCGCCGAACTTGTTCCAGAGCCAGCAGAAACGCTTCTTCCATGCGCATTTGTGCCAGGAGCGGAAGTCGATGATAGCAACTGAAAGTCAGGAAATGAGATTGCCCGGAATGATGGAGACGCTTGAGCCCGTCGGGCATGAATGCCCCCTGTCGCTTGAAGAATGGTTGCGATCATCTTACGGCGAGATCCCTTGGCCTCCCACCCTTTCGCCAGAAAAAGGCGAAAGGATGGGTCACGGGGCCCCTTGGGCTGTGCTGGCGGCTAAAATGCTCCGTGCCCCATCCTTTCCGTTTCTTTTTGCGGAAAGGGTGGGAAACCACAAAAGCCATCAGCATCAAGGCTTACGCAAAGCCCCCGCATTCAGCCGCCCAATCCGTCCATTCGGCCCCACCACAAACGGCAACGAAAGCGCCGTCCAGGTTCGCTCATCGTTGCGGCTAATATCGGAGCCTTTCGCCAGAAAGGGGCGAAAGGATGGGGGCAGGGGGGTCACTTGGGCTATGCTCGCGGCTAAAGTCCTCCGTGCCCCATCCTTTCCGTTTCTCTTTGCGGAAAGGGTGGGAGACCACAAAAGCCATCAGCATCAAGGCCTCGGCAAAGCCCCCGCATTCAGCCGCCCAATTCGCCCATTCGGCCCCACCACAAAGGGTAGCGAAAGCGCATTCCAGTTGCCATCGTCGAGCGGCTGCCAAGTACGCCCATCGTCACGGCTAAAGTCGGAGCCGTTGGTGCCCGCGGTAATCCAGACCTTGCGCGGCTCAGACCATTGCACGGTAGAGCGATAGCCGTGTGGCTGTTTAACGGATGAAGTCCAGTGTTTTCCTTTGTCGGTGGACCATGCTGCTGCGCCTTTACTCTCGTTGGGTTTGGTGTAGTCACCGCCCACGGCAACCAACCGACGCCAGTCCCGGAAACTCAAAGAGAAAATTCCGGCGGCCGAGCCTCTGGGAAATGACGGCATCGGATACGCCGTCCAACTTTCGCTCCTGCAGGAATCGCACTGAAAGAGAAATCGAGCCCCGCTGGGTCCCCCAGTACCGAATGCAAAAGGGCCGTCTACCCAATTCATTAGCAATGTTGAGTTGCTGGCTGCGAATGCTCCTTCTTTATCTTTGCTCTCCAGTCCGTCACCCTTGGCCCTGTCCCAAGACTTGCCGCCATTTGCCGTAATTGAGACGAAAAAACGTCTGCTGACCGGATCTCCGAGGACCACAATATTGTCTTGGTCGGCAACGCTGATCGCATCCCAAAACCCATCCTTATCCGGATTTGCGTAGAGCAGGGTCCACGTCTTGCACTCATCCGTTGTCTTGTACAGCCGGCTCTTTTCCCCCGGCCCGCTAGCCATCACAATCGCCGTCATCGCATCCCAAGCCTGCACGCCACGGAAATCCAGCGTCGCACCATCAATTGCAGCATCCGGCACTGCGCACTTGGTCCAATGCTCGCCGCCATCGGTCGTCCGCAACACCGTCCCACCCGTCCCGCTAGCCCAGCCCACCGTGCCGTCCACAGAATCAATCCCGCGCAGTCCGGCAGTCGTGCCCGACTCCTGCATTTGCCAGACAGTTTGCACGGGAGGCTGCGCATGAAGCGCGGCTTGGGCAACGGCCATCGCCGAAACAGCAACGAGCAAACCAACCCAATGTTCCCGCATGGCTGGAAGTATAGACGCGTACCGAGGTCCGGTACGAAATCGATTCGAGTGCCTCCGGTCACTCCTCGGGTGCGAATGGGCTGATACATTGAGAGTCGACTCGTGAATAGACTTGGCTTCATCTCATATCTCGCTCTGACGGCCGCCCTCTTTGCCGCCTCATCCTATGCAACCGCACAGCAGGCGCCCGCGTCCACATCCGCGTCCGCTCCACAAGTGCCTGCGCACTCGTCCTTCAAAGAGCGCTTCTTTGCGCACAACTATGGCATGACCAGGCTGCAGCCTTCCTGGCCCACGCCGGTTGCCGAAGCAGAGCCGCGCCTGACGCAGTATTACCGCTTCGCTTTCACCAACCAGTACACTGCGGCCGGAACACAAACGGTGAACTACGGCAACGGGCGGGGCGGCGGAATCGTTGCCTGGAATCGTTTCGAATTCGACTGGCTGCCGCCGGGCTACGTTCAGCACCACTCAACCGCTCAAGACGGCTTCGGCGACAACGCGGTGCTGGTTAAGTACCGCATCGCATCGGGAAACGCCGAGCACGGCAACTTCATCGTGACGGCCATGCTGAATCACACCTTCGCTTCAAGTTCTCATAACGGCGGACTGACGGATTCGTGGAACCCGACGCTGGCCGGCGGCATCGGTTTTCTTAAGCACTTCGATGTGGAGTCGGCGCTGGGCGGCGCCATGCCCACGGGAAAGATCGCGACCCAGGGCCGGTCCGTCGCGTGGAACTCATTGGTGCACGACCACGTGACGCAGCACTTCTGGCTTGAACTTGAAAACAACGCGACCTTCTACTTCGCCGGGAGTCACGACGGAAAGATGCAGAACTTCATCACTCCCGCGACCTATTACGTCTTCAAACGATCGGAGTGGAAACCTACGCATCCGTACTTGGTGTTTGCGGGCGGCATCCAGATCGCGACCTCACGCTTCCACACTTACAACCACAACACAATCGCCGAGATGCGGGTCCTGTTCTAAGCGGCCGATTCCGGCGCTCCTCCCAAAACCCACGGAACGCTCCCTCAAAATGCTCTCTTCAGTCCCAGCCGGGCAAGACTATCCAGTGTCAAGCTGCTATCCCCATCCCCAGCCTGCAAACCGATGATCCGGTTGAGCTTGCTCAAGACTCATCATTTGCAGAGAATCATGCTCCTTGGTTGAGCTTGCTCAAGACTCATCATTTGCAGAGAATCATGCTCCTTCCGGCTATTCTTGTGCTTGGGAACGTGCGTCTTCGAATCGCTTCGCCGTACCCCCTTTTTCCTTGGATCTCTTGTTGAAACGCCCCGGCGATCGAGCGGGCTCCTAAGTCCTTTGGGCAGAGGGATCTGCAGATAAGTCCAATGCTATGAGAAATTTGGCGCGAAGACCGAGCCCTAAGCCTATGAAAAGAAGGAATTTATTTGCAGAATACCAGTGGGGGTAGGGGGCGGTCCCCCGGTCGCACATAGCGCCGCATGTGTGAGGCGAGTCACTTCCCGCAGACCGCGAGTGCATGAAAATGAATTCAACCCATGATTCGGCTTCAATCTATTATGTTTTGGGCGTTGGCTTTGGCCTTTGCCTGCTCCTCCTGTGTCGGTTCCGCGCAGCAGTCCTTCTACGAGCGGCTCCGGTCGAATAACGCCTCAATGACTTCCGTGCAACCGACCTGGATGGGACCGCTGATTCAGTCCGACGGGCGGCTGGGGCAGGCCGTGCGCTTTTCGGTTTCGAACGCAAACTTTTGCGGCACGCGCACTTTGAACTACGGCAACGGTAAAGGCATCGCCATGATCGTCGATCGGCGCTTTCAGATCGATCTCGATCCACCGGCCTATTTCCGGAATCATTCCATCTCGTTTAAGGATGGATTTGGCAATGCCGGAACGCAGGTGAAATATCGCATCGCCTCAGGCAACGCGCAGCACGGCAACTACGCGGTGTCGGCGGTTCTCTACCATGCCTTCGCTCCGCGCGTTTACCAGAACCTGATGCTCACTTCGTACTATGTTCCGTCGATCGCTGCCGGCAAGGCTTTCGGGCGCTTTGCAGTGCTCCAGAATGTTGGCGGATTTCTTCCGACCAGCAAGATCGCCCAGCAGGGCCGGGCCATCGAATGGAACTCGACGGCACAAATACACGTGACTAAGTACTCCTGGGTCGATGTCGAAGACAACGCCACCTTCTTCCGCGCTGGCCCGTTCGACGGCAAGACGCAGAACTTCGTTACGCCGGCGGCGTTCTACATGATTCGGCGCAAGGAGTGGAAGCCTGAACATGCGTCGGTAGTCTTCGCCACCGGAATGCAGATCGCCACCTCAAATTTCCACTACTACAACCACAACCTGGTCACCGAGATGCGCGTGATTTTCTAGAGGTTCGTTGCTGGAAGCTGCATTTCAGTATTCGATCTTGTTCGCGGAGTCGATCCAGGCCTGGAAGCTGGACCAGGCCTCGTCGCCGAGCAGTTGCGTGGAGGGAAGCGAGCGCGCGCCATGGTCCTTGCGCAACTCTTTATAGAGGAACGCATCGTCGAATCCAGAGCGAGCCGCATCAGCTGCGCTGGCGCCGTAATAAATGGCGTCAATCCGAGCCCAGTACGCCGCCGCCAGGCACATGGGACAAGGCTCGCAGCTGGTATAGAGTTCGCATCCAGCCAGCGTAAACGTGCCCAGCGCTTTTGCCGCCGCGCGAATGGCGTTTACTTCGCCGTGCGCCGTGGGGTCATTGGAGATGGTCACGGTGTTGGCTGCCTCGCCCACAATCTTGCCGTCGCGCACGATCACAGCGGCAAACGGCCCACCCCTGCCCGTAACCACGTTCTCCGTGGCAAGGCTGATTGCGCGGCGCAAAAATTCCGGATTGGGACTACCCGGCATGCAAATCTGCTCCGTCTGTCGCGTGAATCGCAAAGACAAATTCAGTATGGCACAGGCTCGGTGGATTCGAGCCTGCTCAAGCAATCCCGGCGGTGCGCCGTAGAATTTCCCTATGGCCGGCAATGCTGTCTCACTAAAAGCTTTGAATGCACGGATCGTTGCGTGCGAGCGTTGTCCGCGGTTGCGCGAATACTGCGCCGAAGTGGCTCGGGTCCGCCGCCCCGCCTATGCCGATTGGGAGTACTGGGGCAAGCCGGTGCCCTCGTTCGGCGATGAGCGGGCGCGCGTCCTCGCGCTGGGCCTGGCGCCGGGTGCACACGGATCCAACCGCACCGGGCGACCCTTCACCGGCGACGGATCGGGAGATTTTCTGTTTCCTGTGCTGCATGAAGCTGGCTTTGCCTCGGAGGCTAAAGCCATCTCCCGCAACGACGGCATGAAACTCACTGACCTGTGGATCAGTGCTGTGGTTCGCTGCGCGCCTCCCGCCAACAAACCCACGCCGGAGGAGCAGCGCAACTGCGCACCCTGGCTCGATCAAGAGTTTGGCCTGCTTAAGAATCTGCGCGTTGTTGTGTGTCTGGGCCGCATTGCCTTCGATGGACTGCTCGGCTACACCAAGAGAACCGGGGAGTTGCCCGCGCGATCCGGCTTCGTCTTCGCGCATGGCGCCGAGTACAGGCTCCCGAGCGGTCTCATTGTGATTACCAGCTATCATCCGTCCCTGCAAAACACCAACACCGGCAAGCTCACGCGGCCGATGTTCCTCGCTGTTTTCAAGCGCGCGCGACTGCTGGCGGGTTTGCAATAGCAGGAATTTATGTCAACCGGTCTACTCCTGAAAGGAGAAACAATGGACAGACTGGCGAAGGAGATATTGAAGGACGCGGCTCTTGAGGAGATCGCTCCCAAAGCTCCGAGACAGAACGCTGTAGATCATTGGTCGCCGGCCATTTTGCTGGAGCGCGCTGCGTATCTGAAGAAGCTAGCCAAGTTTGGAGACGGCTCAGCCAGCGAAACGCTCAGGGAGTATCCACAGCACCTCGCGATGCTCTCATTCCGGAGTCGGGACGGCGACGCCGAGGTGCATCAGAACTTCGCGGATCTCTTCTTTGTGCTCGCCGGCACCGCAACGCTAGTGACCGGCGGAACAGTGATCCGTGCAAGGACGGTCGGGCCTGGAGAGATGCGTGGCGATTCCATCGAGGGCGGCAGCCGCCAGGAATTGAAGGCAGGCGACGTGGCGCACGTGCCGGCGGGCCTCCCCCACCAGATGCTGGTAGCGGGAGAAAAGACGGTCACCTGTTTTGTGGTGAAGGTCCAGGAATCCGCGTAGAGGACGGGGGGAAGGAATTGGAGCGGAAGACCGGGATCGAACCGGCGACATTCAGCTTGGGAAAGTGGCTATCGCATTTATTTACAGTATCTTACGGAAACTGAAAAGTATTGAAATGGGCGCAAATGGAATCAAAGGAATTCTTACGGCGGGGGTAAATGAGGGGTCACGCCAATGTTGATGCGGGTCACAGCATATCTTCATATCACAACCATTATCGACCCCGCAGTACGGCAGAATTGTTGGCTGGATTCCAAGAGCCCTTGGATCGCAAGGGTGATTTTATCAACCAACACAACGGCGTTTTTCATTACTAATTCGATCAGAACTTCGATAACCGAACCTTCGTACCGACGCTTCCCAGCGAATTGGAGCTCGATTCTCCCTAAAGTTACAACCAATTCCATGCACCGAACTGAGCCACGTATGAGAATGACCGAATGCCTTAGGGCAACCTGACACCCGTCTTAATTTACGGTCAGAAACTCTTAAGCAACACTTCAGATGCGAATTCGCTCCAGTGGGATATACAGAAGAGAGAGGCCCGAAGGTGCAGATTCTACTGGTTGAAGATGAGACCAAAGTGGGTAACGCGCTATCCGCGGGTTTGCAGGCTGAGGGATACGAAATCGGATGGGCGCAAACCGGAGAAGAAGGCTTCGTTTATCGAAGAGCGCCTAGTTTGCGACTGAACAATTGGTTGGTACGAAAAGGAATCGAATGATGGTTTCATTTTCATT
>DASRLI010000300.1:0-6728 GCA_035648535.1 Occallatibacter sp.
AGCATTCAAAACCGACTGGATGAACAACGCGCTTTACGAGATCGCGTCATTCATGGTGATGCGCGAGTCCACAATCTGGCGCTGGAGCCACAACCGCCATCACAGCGACACCATCATCGTTGGCCGCGATCCTGAAATCGCCGTGCCTCGCCCGCCAAGTTGGAAAGCAATCGTCCTCACCTTTCTCGGCGTGCGTGCCTACCCGAAATATTTCCAGGCCGTGCTCATGCACTGCATTGGCCGCATGTCCGCCGCGGAAAAGACCTTCATTCCCGAGTCGGAGTTCCCCAAGGTCTATCTCCGGGCGCGCATCTATTTCCTCATCTACGCCTCCGTCATCGGACTTTCGATCTACCAGCGCAGCATTCTCCCGTTGATGTTCGTCGGACTCACGAACCTATTCGGCACCTGGCTCATGCCCATCTACGGCATGACGCAACATGCCGGCCTGGCAGAGAATGTGCTCGACCACCGTCTCAACTGCCGGACGGTGCATATGAATCTGATCAACCGCTATCTCTACTGGAACATGAACTACCACGTTGAGCACCACATGTTCCCACTGGTTCCCTATCATGCGCTGCCCAGGCTCTACGCCGCGGTAAAGGACGACTGCCCCACGCCCTATACGAGTATTCCGAATGCGTGGCGCGAAATCATTCCTGCGCTGCGCAAGCAGATCAAGGACCCCGCTTATCACGTCAAGCGCAAATTGCCCGAGCCAAAACCACACGTGAGGGAAGCATCCTTCACTTCGCAAGCCGAGCCGGACGCCGAAGGCTGGATCGAAGTTTGCGCCGCAGCCGATTTGCTGCGCTCTGATGCCATCCGCTTCGACCACGGCAGAAAATCGTTCGCACTCTATCGCGACGAAACGGGCCAGCCCTACGCAAGCGACGGATTATGTACCCACGGCAACACTCACCTCTCGGGCGGCCTTGTAAAGGGAAAGATAATCGAGTGCCCCAAGCACAATGGGCGCTTCAATCTCATCGATGGCTCGCCTGCGCGCGCGCCAAACTGCCGTGGCCTCGCTACTTATCCAGTTGAGGAGCGGAACGGTCGCATTCACATCAACGTTGTCCATGCAGGCGGCGCCGGCGCGCGTCTACAAGAGGCCTTCAAGTTTCGAGTCGTCAGCAACCGCAGTGTTGCAACGTTCATCAAGGAACTTGTTCTCGAACCCGAGAGCGGCGACCAGAATATCGCGTTTGCTCCCGGCGATTATTTGCAGCTCGACATTCCCGCCTATGACTCCATCTGCTTCCGCGAGTTCGAAATCCCTGAGCCCTTCGCCACGGTGTGGAAGAAACAGCACGTCTTCGATCTGGTAGCGCACAATCCCCAGGCAGGCCGCCGCAATAACTATTCACTTGCATGCAATCCGCATTCGGAGCGCACACTTCGCTTCAACGTGCGAATCGCCACGCCGCCGCCGGGGCAGGACTGCGCTCCCGGCGCCGGCTCCAGTTACGTTTTCTCGCTCCGGCCCGGCGACATCGTCACCGCCATCGGCCCCTTCGGCGATTTTCACATCAAGCCCACGCAGCATGAGATGGTGTATATCGGCGGCGGCGCCGGCATGGCTCCGCTGCGTGCGCATCTCGCGCACCTGCTTGAAACCCAGCACACCGCGCGCAAAATAAGCTACTGGTACGGCGCGCGCTCAAGGCAGGAAATTTTCTACGAAGAATATTTCCGCGACCTCGCCGACGCTCACAGCAACTTCACATTCCACCTCGCCCTCTCCTCGCCGCTCGCTGAAGACAACTGGGCCAGCCACACCGGCTTCATCCACGAAGTCGTTCTGGAGAAATACCTGCGCGAGCACCCCGACCCCACCGCCGTCGAGTACTATCTGTGCGGTCCGCCGATGATGATCAAGGCATGTAACCGTATGCTGGCCTCGCTCGGCGTTCCCCCGCAGCACATCGCCTACGACGAGTTTTAAGTCAGTTCGAAAATTTTAGTTGAGGCTTTCAACCAATCCGAGGGTTCAGGAGCCTTTGGAGGGAGCAGGGCCTTCAGCCCCCTGTACCTGGCTCAGCTGTTGTGTCTTTGGGTACATCTATCCCCATTCCACAGGGGTCTTCTCCAAACCTTCACGTGCAAAAAGGGCCCCTTTTAGGGGAGAATAGACTTGGATGAGTTTATCGAGCAG
This sequence comes from Occallatibacter sp., assembly GCA_035648535.1. Lineage (GTDB taxonomy): Bacteria > Acidobacteriota > Terriglobia > Terriglobales > Acidobacteriaceae > Telmatobacter. The sequence continues at coordinate 2,162 of DASRLI010000300.1, forward strand.
GATTGAGGAAAGTTTGGCAGCTACGCAAATAGATATTCACAATTGGACCGCCCCGGAGTTCAGGCGGATGGTTCTCGATTGCAAACCAAAGGTTGCAGTCTTCGATTGCGATGGAACGCTGTGGGGAGGTGACTCAGGCTATGGCTTCATGGTCTGGTCGCTCGAGCAAGGGCTCGTCTCACGCTCCACCAGCGATTGGATTGACACCCGCCACCGCGCCTATCGTTCCGGCAAGGTGAGCGAAGAGGAAATCTGCGGCGAGATGGTGCAGATTTATGCCGGCCTGCGCGAGCAGGAACTGCGCGCCGCCGCTGCCCAGTACATCAAGGAATTTGTGCATGAGAACATCTTTCCAGAGATGGTCGATCTGGTAGCCGCATTGCGCGAGAGCGGCACTGAACTTTGGGCCGTCAGTTCTACCAACCGCTGGGTGGTTGCCGAGGGCGTGCGCGACTTCGGCATCGCGGAGGAGCGCGTTTTGGCCGCCGAGGTCCGCGTCACGGATGGGCTTATTACAACCGAGATTGTCGACGTACCCACCGGCCCAGGCAAGGCCGTTGCACTCAAGCGGGTAGGATTGGCCGCGCCCGATGCGGTCTTCGGCAACTCCATTCACGACCTGTCGATGCTGAAACTCGCGCGCTGTCCATTCCCGGTCAACCCATCTCCCGCACTGCTTGAGGCGGCCGCAAAGAACGGCTGGGGTTACTTCCGTCCCGAGGCTGCGGAGGGTTTGGAATCGGCGGTCGAGGGCGAATAAGTCCGACTCTGAAGGGTCGGCCTCTGGGCCGGGTTCGTTGCAATGCTCTTCACTGCGTAATAGCAAACGGCGCCTCGCCCGGTACGGCATCTCTTTTGTTGCGTTTACACTAGAAGTGTGGAATCAGATCAGCCAAATTCCAGCTCACGTCCCGCAGGCCCCTCCCTCCGCTTCGTAGCGGCTGCGCTCATCGTTCGCGGAGGCCAGGTTCTCATCGGTCAACGCCGAACCGATCAGCCGATGGCGTCATTGTGGGAGTTTCCCGGTGGCAAGATCGAAGCCGGCGAAAGCCCGGAGCAGGCACTAGCCCGCGAACTGGACGAAGAACTCGGCATCCAGGCAGCCATTGGCCCCCCTGTCACCCGGATCCGCCACAACTACCGCCATGGCGGCGCTGTCGACCTGCAATTCTTTGCCGTCCACGAGTTCACCGGCGAAATCGATAACCAGATCTACCAGCAAGTCCGCTGGGTGCGCCTCGAAGACCTCACCGGCTACGACTTCCTAGCCGCCGACCGAGGCCTCATCCGCGATTTGGCCGCCGGCAAGCTCCTGTAGCCAATCACTGCGCGTTTCGCAAAAGCTGAAAGTGAAAGCTAGAAGCTAGAAGCTGCTTCTCAATGCCCCGGCATCATCCCCCAAAGCATAACCCCAGTCATGCCGATGACGATGATGCTCGTCCCCCACGCAATCACGTTCCACAACCGCGAGTTCTTGTGCTCGCCCATCAGGTCTTTGCGGTTGATGAGCATCAGCATCAGAATAATCACCACCGGAAGCAGAACGCCGTTCAGCACCTGCGAGAGAATGGCCACGTTGATCAGTTGCGCATCCGGCAGCAGCAACACGGTTGCGGCGCCACCGGCAATCAGTAGCGAATAGAGCCAGTAGAAAAATGGCGCCTCTTTGAAGCTCTTGTCCACGCCCGACTCAAACCCCATGCCCTCGCACACTGTGTAAGCCGTAGAGATGGGCAGAATCGATGCTGCGAACACTGACGCGTTGAAAAGCCCGAAGGCGAAAAGAATAAAGGCGTAATCGCCGGCCAGTGGGCGCATCGCCTCGGCCGCGTCTGAGGCCACCTGGATGTCCCCCATCCCATGCACGTAAAGCGTAGCCGCGCAGGCCACCACAATGAACCACGCCACCAGGTCGGTAAAAAAGCTGCCCACAATCACGTCCAGCCGCGACGCCGCGTAGTCCTTCACGCGAATGCCCTTTTCCACGATCGAGGACTGCAGATAGAACTGCATCCACGGAGCAATCGTGGTACCCACCACGCCGATGGCCATGTACATATACGCCTTGTCGCTCCACACTGACCGGGCCGGCAGCGTCACCGTCGCTTTCAGCGCATCGTGCCAACTGGGCTGCGACAGCACCCCGGCGAAAATGTACGCGATATACACGACCGACGCGACAAGGAAGATTTTTTCCGTGCTCTTGTAGCTGCCCTTCACCACCATGTACCACACCAGCGCGGCGCAAAAGGGCACTGAGATGTACTTGGTTACGTGGAACAAGTGCAGCGAGCCGGCAATGCCGATGAACTCGGTGACCACGTTGGTGTAGTTCACCACCACCAGCAGCAGCATCAGCACAAAAGTGAGCCGCAGGCCGAACTCCTCGCGGATAAGGTCGCTGAGGCCCTTGCCCGTGACCACGCCCATGCGGGCGCACATCTCCTGCACAACAATCAGAGCGATCGTAATAGGGAGCATCATCCACAGCAGGGAATAGCCGAACTGCGCGCCTGCCTGGGAGTAGGTGAGAATGCCGCCGGAGTCGTTGTCGACATTTGCCGTAATGAATCCGGGGCCGAGAACGGCCAGGAACAGCAGTATCCGGATTCGCCAACGTTTCAACATGCCCGGTCGATCCTATGGTGGGTTCATTTTGAGTTTCCTCACTGACCATAACAGGCGAAGCCGGAATGTGCGAGTGCCGGATGTGCGGGTCCCAGACATGCGAATTCAGCTCGACCAAGCCTCCCAGGCACTCTCGACAGAAAGATTGACGGGATTTTGTTTTCTTGGTACATTGGTACCAAGATAACAGGAGGAACCAATGCCGCACGAACCCCAAAATCGCGAACCCGTAGTCGTCGAACGCGTCCAGACAGGCGTCCGTATGGAAAAACGCATGCTCAAGGTGCTCAAAGCACTCGCCGAGCAAAAGGACATGACCCTGGGCGACCTGCTTGAGGGAATCGTCCTTCACGCATTCGAGGGCAAAATCGTCCCATTCTCTCCGCAAACGCTCAAGGAAATCGAGCAGTTCAAAGCTCTCTACGGAATGACCCTGAAAGCATCGGACAGCCACAACCTGAAGGAGCGCAAGCGCTAGAGCCGGTTATGGACTAGAGCCCACCGCCCTCTTGACAGCCCCCGGCGCTCGAGACTACAACTCGCTTTCACCATTTAAAAGCCAGGAGGGCTCGCTCAATGCATTCGTCCGATTCCAATGAAGGTTTGCCGGTAAGGCGCAAGCTGCTCGGAGGCATGGTCTCCGCAGCCGCGCTTCTCGGCTTGAATGCCGCCGGCGCAGCCGCCAGCTCACCTGCTGCGGCCCCCGCGCCAACCGGGGAACCAGAAATACCAGACGAACTCTTTGCGCAAGCCCGCCTCCGCAACTACAAAACTCGCCGCAGCTCAAGCTGGGACCGCACCGGCGGCAATCGCGACGCAACTCCCGTGGAGCCCGGCCAATCAACCACGCTGCTCGATATCACGGGCGCCGGCGTCGTCACGCACATCTGGTTCACCATCTCGTCGTCGGACCCGATGCATCTTAAAAATCTTGTGCTCCGCGCCTGGTGGGACGGCGAGAGCGCCCCCTCGGTCGAAACGCCCATCGGCGATTTCTTCGGCCTCGGCCTCGGCGAGTACTTCGTCTACCAGTCGGCGCTGCTGGCTATCGCGCCTATCAAGGCGCTCAACGCCTACTTCCAGATGCCGTTTTCCACCTCCGCCCGCATCACCGTAACCAATGAAGGCAAGGTCCGCACCAACTCGCTTTACTACGCCATCGACTACGTAACCCTGCCCACTCTCCCTGCGGACGTCGCCCGCTTCCACGCGCAGTATCGCCAGGCCGCCCCATGCCGTGGCTGGACCAATGACTGGACCAACAACGGCAGCCCCGGCATCAACGACCGCAAGAATCTTGACGGCCAGGACAACTACGTCTTCATGGAGGCCAAAGGCAAAGGGCATTTTGTCGGCGTCACGCAAGCAGTTTTGCAGAACCAAACCGGATGGTTCGGCGAAGGCGACGACATGATCTTCATCGACGGAGACAAACTGCCCACCATCAACGGCACCGGGTCAGAAGATTATTACAACGGCGCCTGGGACTTCGGCCTGCAGTCCTTCGGCTACCAGCACAATGGCGCGCCCTACATGGTCGATCCGGAGCGCATCGGAGGCCGCTATTGCCTCTACCGCTGGCACACCGAGAGCCCCATCACGTTCGACGAGTCCATCAAGGTCACCATCGAGCACGGCCACGCCAACCACCGCTCCGATGATTTCTACTCAGTAGCGTACTGGTACCAGACCGAGCCGCACGCAGCCTTCCCGGCCCTGCCCGCCGCAGAAGACCGCATCCCCAAGATGTACGACCCCGGCGGTGGCGCCGCACCTGCGCCAATGCCGAAAGAGTAACCGCCGAGTTGCCGACTGTCGTTAGCACATAATATGTCCGGTGTTCTTAGCAAGTGAAGTGTCCGCATAACGGGCGGCGAGGATGGAGCCATGCGCGAGAGCATGGAGATCTATCCGAGGACCGCAGCGGAGCGGGCGATGA
>DASRLI010000301.1:0-11560 GCA_035648535.1 Occallatibacter sp.
ACGTTACGGTCTTCAGGTTGCGATAGAGCAGCCACGTCATCATCAGGCATGCGGCTGCAGCGGCAAAATTCGAGTAGTGCAGCATCGGCCACGCTGCTACGGGGGTCCCATCCAGTCCCGGCCAGAACATTCCCAGAAAACTCGACAGGCCGATGCAGCCCGAGGCAATCGACAGCGGAGCGGAAAAACTCAACTGCCAGACATAGAGAAAGCTCAGCCAGTTACCGGCGCGGTCAGGACCGTAAATCTCCCGCAAAAAAGCATAGGAACCGCCTGCGCGTGGAAAGGCTGCGCCCAACTCGGCCCACACCAGCCCATCCGCCACGGCGATGGCCGCACCCAGAACCCATGCCCAGACGGAGAGCCGGAAGCCCGCCGCTGCAATCACCAGCGGCAGCGTAATAAACGGTCCGACGCCGATCATCTCCAGCATGTTGAAGAGAACCGCGGAGCGCAGGCCGATGCGGCGCTCGAGGGCTGCTGGGGTGGCGGACGTGGATGACGGCAAAGACATGAGGCGGAGGCGCTCACCGGATTGTACACTGACAGCAGATTATGTTTCTTTCCGAGAAGGTCCATCCAACATTCCCGAGATTTCATCAAGCGGCAATTCCTCTGGCTATTGCAGCGCTTGTTGCATTGGCGAGCGCTGTGCCGGTTTGGCTCGGCGCGCAAGAACAGGCGCAGACGGCTGCGTCGCACGTCGAGCTTCCGCCCATGGAGCCCAGCGCAATCGCGCTTCCCTTGCCCGAAGACCGCGGCCAGGCGGATCTCGTGCAGACGCTCAAGCGCCTGGGGACGACCGCCAGCGTGATGTACATCGTGGCGCATCCGGACGATGAGGATGGCGCGCTGCTCACCTACCTGTCGCGCGGAATGGGCGCACGCGTCACGCTCTACACGCTTACACGCGGCGAGGGAGGGCAGAACGCCATGTCTGCAGACACCGACGACGCGCTCGGCCTGATGCGCACCAACGAGCTGCTTAAGGCGAACGAGTACATCGGCGCAAAACAACTGTGGGGCACTCAAGCAGACTTCGGCTTCTCAAAAACTCAAGAGGAAGCGTTCAAACAATGGGGACACGACCGCGTGCTCTACGACGCGGTGCTGGCGGTCCGGCAGGTGAGGCCCCAGGTAATCCTGGCCACATTTGTTGGCGGAGTTTCCGACGGCCACGGGCAACACCAGGTCTCCGGCGAGATTGCGCAGGAGGTCTTCAAGGCGGCCGGCGATCCGAAGGTCTTTCCCGAACAGCTCAAAGACGGATTGCAGCCCTGGCAGCCTCTGGCCATGTATTCCAGGGCCCCGTTTGCGCGTGTCACCGCTAAGGGAATCTTCGACTACGCAACCGGCAAGTGGGCTCCGGCGCGCTTTCATAACTACATCACCGGCGAATGGATCGATGGCGCTCCCTCGACCGACGCAACCATTCCGGTGGGGACGTGGGATCCGGCACTGGGGCGGAGTTATGCGCAGATCGCGCGCGAGGGATGGGGCCAGCAGAAATCGCAGAACGGCGGCGCAAATCCAACGCTGAGCGGGCCGTCTTCATCGAGCTACCACCTGTGGGCGGTGGCGCCTACAGCGGCGGCATCCGGCAGCAACGGCGATGCTAGCCTGTTCGACAATCGCAAGGTAAAGATCGACACCAGTCTCGAAGGGCTCACTGGACTTGTGAAGGGCACTCCACCGGTATGGCTCGCGGAAGGACTGCGGCAGATTGATGAACACCTAGACGAGTACGAGAGCGATTGCCGCAGCGAGAGCGGCGTGGAGGGCGCGCAAAAGCTCGCGCCAATTTACCGGCAGACGCTGGAACTTTATGCGAAGGTGAAAGGCTCCGATCTGGATGCCGAGGCCAAGGCCGGGTTGGAGTTGGAACTGGGCGCAAAGATCGAACAGTTTCAATCGGCGCTGAAGGATTTGTTGGGGCTGGACCTGGTGGCCATTACCTCCTCGGGCGCCAGCGACCGCAGCGGCCCTTTTGGCGGTGGCACGGATGAAACTCGGCGCAGCGTGTCTCCGGGCGAGGAGTTTCGCGTGCGCGTGCACGCGGCGCAAGCTGCGGGCGAAGCGCGGCTGGCCCGGGTCTGGCTCGATAGCCAAAGCGGTTCGCCCTGGACGGCGGAGGATACAGGCGGGGCGATTGATCCAGCGGCGGCTGTGAGCGACCGGCTCTTCCGCGTCAAGGCGGCCGAGGATGCCGTACCTACAGCGCCTTTCTTCACCAGACCCTCAATCGAGCAGACTTACTACAACATTTCCAACCAGGCATGGCGCAATCGCTCCTTCGCGCCGTGGCCACTGGCTGCGTGGGCGGAGTTCACGTTTGACGGCCTGCCGATCCGCCTGGGCCAGGTGGTACAAACGCTGCAGCGTGTCACCGGGCCGGGCGGAATCTATGAGCCCCTCGTAGTGACACCGGCAATCGGTGTGCGCATGGAGCCGGAGGCGCGAATCCTGCCGCTCGAAGGTTCGAAGCTGCCCGTGAAGGTGACAGTCCACGCGCAAGCCGCGGCCGAGGGAACAGTGACGCTGAAGCTGCCGGAAGGCTGGCGCGCAGAGCCGGCCACGGCGCAGTTCCATTTGAAGAGCGCCGGTGAATCGGAGCCGCTGATGTTTTCCGTTACGACCGACGGAGCAGCAGCGGGCGTTTACAACGTGGATGCGATTGCGCAGTCGGGCGGACGAAGCTACCAGACGGGCTGGCGAAGCATAGGCTACGCTGGTTTGCTGCCATACAACCAGTACAAGCCTGCCGAATTGAAAGCGCGCAAGGTGGACGTGAAGCTGGCGCCGGGCTTGCGGGTGGGTTACGTGATGGGACCCGGCGATTTGGTTCCGGAAGCGATTGAGGAACTTGGCATTGTGCCCCACGTGCTGAACCAGGGGGAGCTTGGTTCAGGCGACTTTTCCGCATTCAATGTTCTGGTGATCGGAATTCGCGCTTACTCCACGCTGCCTGAGCTGGCCGCAATCCAGCCGCAGCTCGATGAGTTTGTGCGCCACGGAGGAACGCTGATTGTCCAGTACCAGAGCGAAACCTTCCCTGCCCCGCTTCCGCTGGGGATGGGCCGCGTCCCCGAGCGTGTTGTGGATGAGCAGTCGCCGGTGAAGCTGCTGAACTCTGACAATGCGCTGCTGAACTGGCCCAACAAGATCACCCCTGCAGATTTCGACGGATGGGTTGAAGAGCGCGGCCACTCGTTTCTTGATTCGTGGGACCCAGGTTACACGGCGCTGACCGAAACCGCCGATGCAGGCCAGGATCCGCAACGCGGCGGGTTACTTGTAACTCATCCAGGCAAGGGAACCTATATCTATGTTGCCTATGCTTTGTATCGGCAGCTACCCGAGTTAGTGCCCGGCTCTTACCGGATTCTGGCTAACATGTTAAGTGCGGGCAAGAGCGCGGCAAAGTAGAACAACGCTCTCAACGGCAATATCCATGGGCCTTCAAGGCGTTCAAATACTATTTTGAGCGCCAGTAGTTCTATTGTTAAAAATGGATAAATTCGCATGCCTCTGCTATGCAAACGTGTAAGGCCTTATAACTTCATTAAAAATTCGCGAATTCGTCATATATTCATCTACCTCTGCGACTCTTGGATTCGGGACCCGGAGAAGTACTACGCGTGTGCGAGTTTTTTCGCCGGCTATCCCTGTTCCTTCTGCTTGCCGATTGGTACGTTACAAGGCTTCATCTGGCACGATTCGGGAGTGCGGGAACACTGTGCGTTCGACGAGCAAGCCGACGCAGTCACGACCCAACTTGATTTCGAGAGGACATAAGAGGCCCCATGAACTTCAGACACAAAACTGTTGCCGCCGGAATATTGGCAGCCAGCCTCGTTGTTTCTTACGCCTACGCCAGCGACCCAACCCCGCCGGCTAAAAAGCACGCTGCAACCAGGAAAGCCAAAGCGCCTGCGGGACCCACGGTCGAGGAACAGATTCAGTCGCTGCGCCAGGAGTTTCAGGGGCAGATCGACAGCTTGAAGAGCAGCCTGGCCGAGAAGGATGCGCATGTAAAGCAGGCGCAACAGGCTGCGATCGATGCACAAGCGGCTGCCGCCAAGGCCCAGGCTGCGGCCGATGCGCAACAGCAGGCGGTCAACGAAAATGCCGCTGCCGCGACGACGTTGAAGGCCACAGTGGAAGACATGAGAAATGTGAACGCCATCGCCGTCGGCTCCATCACCGACGAAACCGCCGCCATCAAGAAGGCCATCGCAAATCCGGATGTAATCAACTTCAAGGGTGTCACGATCTCGCCCACCGGAAGTTTCCTGGCCGCCGAAACAGTGTGGCGCCAGGGTGCCACCGGCGGCGACATCAACACGCCATTCACAGGTGTCCCGCTTGCAAATTCCGACGCATCGCAATTGAGCGAGTTTTACGGTTCCGGCCGCCAGTCGCGCATCGCAATAAAAGCAATCGGCAAATTGCCCAGTATGACTCTGTCCGGCTACTACGAACTGGATTGGTTGAGTGCCGGTGTAACTTCCAACAACAACCAGAGCAACAGCTACACGCTGCGTCAGCGCCAATTGTGGGCTGATGCGCTGTTGAATTCCGGATGGGACTTTTCGGGCGGTCAGGGCTGGTCGTTGGCCACAGAGACCACGGCAGGCCTCACCAGGGGAACCGAGATTCTGCCGTCGACCATCGACGCGCAGTACGAAGCCGGCTTCGTCTGGACACGTCAATACAGTTTCCGCGTTTCAAAGGCCTTCAACAAGAAGTTCTTCATCGGCGCCTCCGCCGAGAATGCTGAAACGCTAAATCCCGCCGGCTCTAACCTGCCCACCAATGTTTTGCTGGGTTCGGGAGGAACTGGTGGCGGCCTCTACAACCTCAATGCCAACTACTCGTTTAATTACGCTCCGGACATTATTGTCAAAGTGGCGCTGGAACCGGGATGGGGACACTGGGAACTGATCGGTATCCAGCGCACCTTCCGTGACCGCATCTATCCCAACGCGCCTTCCTCTGCTGCCGGCGCTTACAACGACAAAGAGATGGGCGCAGGAATCGGTGGCGGCTTCCGCGCGCCGTTGGCCAACAAGAAAGTCACAATCGGCCTCAAGGGCTTGTGGGGCCAGGGCGTCGGCCGCTACGGCTCATCCACCATTGCCGACGCAACAATTCGGCCCAATGGTCAACTGTCTCCCCTGCATGGCTTTTCGGCTCTCAGCACCATCGAGCTGAATCCCACTCCCCGCCTGAACATGTACTTCAACTACGGCGCCGACTACATCGATCGCGACTATGTGCTTAACGGAGCAACCCAGGTTGGCTACGGTGCAAGAAGCACGAATATGTCCGGCTGCACTGTCGAACCTGTTTCAACCGCATCGATTCCCGCCGCTGCCCCCATCGCCCCATCCAATTGCGGCAACAACAACAAGGATGTGCAGGAGTTCACGGCCGGCTACTGGTACAACATCTACAACGGGCCAAAGGGCCGCCTGCGTCAGGGCCTGCAATACAGCTGGTTCGAGCGCGATCTCTGGTCAGGTGCGGGTGGCACCACAAATCCCGGTGGCGGCGCGCATGGAACCGACAACATGGTTTGGACGTCCCTGCGCTACTACCTGCCATAAACCCCGGACCTTCGGCTCCGGCACACAAAAAGAGGGGCAGTCCGCGATGCGGGCTGCCCCTTCGGTATTTCCGGCGTGCAGAGATTTACTCCGCTGCGGCTTCAACAGCCTTGGTCGTCGCTACGGTCCAATCGGGCGCGCCCACCTTGAAGCGTGCAAAGCGGCGCACGGTGATGTTCTCGCCCAGTTTGCCAACCTTCTGCGCAATCAGCTCCTTGATGCTGATGGCCTGGTCCTTGATAAAGGGCTGCTCGAGCAGACAAACCTCTTCGTAGAACTTCGCCATCTTGCCGTCGACAATCTTCTCGATGACCGGAGCCGGCTTGCCGGTGGCAGCGGCCTGGGCGCGAAAGATATCCTTTTCGCGCTCGAGATCTTCAGGAGTGACGTCCTCGGGCTTTACGTAGCGAGGATCGCTGGCCGCGATGTGCATAGCGATGTCCTTGAGCAGTTCCTGGAAGTCCTCGGTGCGCGCCACAAAGTCGCTCTCGCAGTTCACTTCAATGAGTACGCCCAGCTTGCCACCGGCATGGATGTACGGGTAAACCGAGCCATCGTTGGTGGTACGCGAAGCCTTCTTCTGCGCCGAGGCCATGCCCCGCTTGCGCAGCACCACAAACGCGTCCTCGATATTTCCCTTGGTTTCCTGCAACGCCTTGAGGCAATCGCCCATGGGCGCGCCGGACTTTTCGCGCAGCTCTTTCACAAGCTTGGCATCAATCTTTTCACTCACTGTCATAATCTCTCTCTTCCCGGCGCCTTTTGCTAACTTGGAGCCAGTTTTATTTGGGTTCACGCCGATGAATTTCCGGCAAAAGAAAAGCGTGGCACCTGAACCGGGCGGCCACGCTCGTCTCAGTTTGCGCACTTGCGTGCGCAGCAATGATTAAAGAGCGCCCTCGGCCGCTTCGGCCTCGTCCAGTGCCGCAACCGCGGCAGGCGCCTTGCGAATCCCAGGGCCCAGAACCGCATTCAGGTCCAATTCCTCGGCTTCGGCAGGAGCGGCTTCTTCGGCCACGGCCTCAGCTTCGGCAGGCACCGGCATCTCGTCGGCAAATGCCTTGTCGCCCACCAGATTCACGCCCTCGGCCGCAGAGTCGGCGATCTTCGAGGTGAACAGGCGAATGGCGCGCAGTGCGTCGTCGTTGCCGGGAATCACGTAATCCACCACCGTGGGGTCGCAGTTGGTATCAACCACGGCGACAACCGGAATGCCAAGCTTGCGCGCTTCCTTCACGGCAATCGCCTCGTTGTTCGAGTCGACGATGAACAGCGCGTCCGGCAGACGCTTCATGCTCTTGATACCGGCGAGATTGGCCTGCAGGTGCTTGCGCTCCCGCTCCAGCTTGATGACTTCCTTCTTGGTGAGCAGCTCGTAACGGCCGTCCGTAGCCATGTCGTCCAATTCCTGAAGGCGCTTCACCGACTTCTGCACGGTCACCCAGTTGGTGAGCAGCCCGCCCAGCCAGCGCTGGTTGATGTAGGGCATGCCCGCGCGAGTGGCTTCTTCGGCCACCGCATCCTGTGCCTGGCGCTTGGTGCCGACGAAAAGAATCGTCTTGCCTCCCGCGCACAGCTCTGTGACAAACTTCGACGCGTCCTTGAACAGCTTCAGCGTCTTCTGCAGATCGATGATGTAGATCCCGTTGCGCTCGCCGAAGATGTATTCCTTCATCTTGGGATTCCAGCGCTTGGTCTGATGCCCGAAGTGAACACCTGCTTCGAGCAGCTCCTTCATTGTGATCGTGGCCAAGAGGCCTCCTTTGTGGATTGCATCCGGACTGGTGATACCGGTGTCCGGATTGAAACCCGCTTTCGCGGGGGATTTGGTACCGAGGGACTAGGGACTAGGGACTAGGTTTCCGGAATTGCACGGATTCTTTAGTCCCTTAGTCCCTAGTCCCTTAGTCCCTGCAAGCGCTCTAGCGCTTGCTGAATTGGAACCGCTTGCGGGCGCCCTTCTGGCCGTACTTCTTGCGTTCCTTCTGGCGCGCGTCGCGAGTCATCAGTCCTTCAGCCTTGAGCAGCTTGCGCAGCTCCGGGTTGAACTCAACCAGGGCGCGGGCAATGCCCATCTTCACAGCATCGGCCTGGGCGGCTACGCCGCCGCTCTTGACGGTGGTAACAACGTCGAAGGAGCTGGCCAGCTCGGCCACAACCAGCGTCCGCTTGGCGGCTACACGCTGCTGCTCGGTGACGAAGTACTCTTCAAAAGCCTTGCCGTTAACCTTCCACTCGCCCGTGCCGGGACGAAGAAAGACGCGCGCGATCGCCGACTTGCGCCGCCCCGTCCCGTAATACTGAACCAGATCTGCCATTCTCTGCTCTCTCCGCCAGATTCACTCCGGCCAAAACCCTTGTCCCTAGGTCCCGTAGTCCCTAGTCCCTGCTCTTACGAAATTTCCAACGCCACCGGCATCTGCGCCTGGTGGGGATGCTTGTCGCCGCGATAGACCTTCAGCTTGGTGGCCATCTGGCGGCCCATCTTGCTCTTGGGAAGCATGCCCTTGATGGCTTGCTCCAGAATCATCTCCGGCTTGCGGTTCAGGAGGCGCGTGTACGACTCCTCGCGCAGCCCGCCGGGGAAACCGGTGTAGCGGCGATAGAGCTTGCTGTCGGCCTTGAGGCCGGTCACCCGCACCTTCTCCGCGTTGATCACGATCACGTGGTCGCCGGTGTCAATGTAGGGCACGTACTGGGGATTCAGCTTGCCGCTCAGCACATCGGCAGCCTTGGTGGCCAGCCGCCCCAGCGTCTTGCCGCTGGCATCAATCACAAAAAACTTGCGGACAACATCTTTGCCGCTCGGAACAAAGGTACCCATCTCACTCCTGCCTTCAAAAAACGGACACAAAACACATTCGCCCACGCTCAAAAGCGCAAGGGCCTGAATTCTACCCACTGCCAAACAAATCTGTTCGGGTGAGGACTGCTCGAGTTGGCCCCTTGAAGGGCTCTGGCTTAGCTGAACAGAATCAACGTCCAGCGGCCTGTGACCTGTTGCAGGCGAATCCCCCTCAGGGGTATCCGTCAGCCGAGTCCGGGTGAGTACACACAGACCCCAGGCGCAACACCGCGCAAGGTCTTCAGAATACCCGAAATGGGGGCAGGAGTCAACGAAAAGTGGGGTGGAAAACCTTATTGGCGAGCCCGAAAAGCGGGTGCGCATCGTGTTTTGCGGTCTCTCCTGCCTCCGATTCGTTTACGATGAGTGATCGCCGCGCGCCGGGCTGCGCCAGCTTCCCTTCCATGGTATTTCGTCTCTGACATCAACCAAGGCCAATCTGCACTGAAGATAGGTCTGCCAACCCCGTCGTCCGAAAGAGGATTGCACGATGAAGACTCCCGGATTGTTTGACCTGACCGGCCGGGTGGCCGTCGTGACTGGTGGCAATGGCGGAATCGGCCGCGGAATTGCCCTCGGATTAGCCCAGGCCGGGGCTGCCGTCGCCGTGCTCGGTCGAAACGATGAAAAGAACCAGCGTGTGCTTTCAGAACTGAAGTCCATCGGCGTCCCATCGATTGCCATGAAGGTTGATCTGACTGATCGCGCTGCCTTGGAACCCGCGTTGAACAAGGTCGTCAGCGAACTCGGCGGCATCGACATCCTGGTGAACAACGCCGGCAATGTGTCGCTGAGCGGAGGCGTGCTGAACGAGAAGCCTGAAGACTGGGACAACGTAATCGAGACGCAGCTCAATGCGGTTTTCCTTCTCTCCAAGCTTGCTGCCCCATTCATGATCAGCCGCAAAGGCGGAAAGATCATCAACATCGGCAGCATGTATTCATTCTTTGGATCGGCGCTCATCCCCTCTTACAGCGCGGCCAAGGGCGCGATCATCCAACTGACCAAATCAATGGCCATTGAACTCGCCCCGCACAACATTCAAGTCAATGCGATTGCTCCAGGTTGGATTGAAACTGAAATGACGGCGCCGGTACACTCCATGCCCCTGCTGTATGACGAGATCATTTTGCGGACACCAGCCGGTCGTATGGGCGAACCGGAGGAAATTGCCGGGACAGCCGTCTACCTCGCCTCGCGGGCTTCCGACTTCGTTACCGGCGATACAATTCGTGTCGATGGCGGTTTTGCAATCCGATGAAATCTGTCACTAACCAAACATCAAATCGATCTTCTTCATCGGAAGAAAAAGCCGGTTTGGTTGCGTGGCAAACGGAGTGAATTCGTACTTGATGTAAAACTCCCGGGCGCCTTCCTTGGCGTCCACAACGACCGCCCAGGAGGAGACCAGTTGTGAGGCTTGCCATGCCTTGTAAAGTGCATCCGTGAGCATCAACTCTCCAAGGCGGTTTCCTTGTAGAGACACATCCATTCCCATGCGTCCAATGAGCGTTGCGCCAATGGGGCGCTGAGGCAGCTTTTTTGCGAGACGCGCCGGTAGATCCACGCTCAGGATCGAAATCGGCGAAAGCGTGTAGAAGCCGGCCACGGATTTGCCATCATTGGTCAGAACAAAAGCATTCGCCGTCTTTCGGCTCACATCCTGTCGAATGGGATCGCCGCGAAAGTAATTATCGAGGGCTTCGACCCCACACGAGAAAGCCGCCCGGTCATGCTGCTCGCCGAGCGGCTCAAAATAATAGCCAGGCTGGTCTTTCGTGCTCATCGTTGCAACTGGCTTTCCTTGTAACGTTTCGCCGCCTCAGTGAGCCGCGACCCGAGCAAGGGCGGATTCATCAATGCCTCGGCAAAGAGTTCCGCATCCGGTTGTTCGAGAGTCCATGTTTCATACTCACGAATCGTTCTCTGAGCGTTCTCAAGGGCATGTTGAATGATGAAGTCCGTAACCGTTAGCCCCTTGATATAGGCAGCCTTTTCAATCGACGCCTTTTGCTGAGGACGTAGCCGTATGTCAATCCGTTCGCGAGTCTTACGCGCTGCTTCTTTCGGCATCTGGGCGGTAGGGATGGCCATATTTCCTCCTCATTTCTCATCCTGAAGACCTGTACGGACAACCTCCGTACAGAAGAAGTGTATCACATATCTCGTTCACGTCGCGTTTGCTGCCCTACTGCACCCCAAGACTCCTCTTCAGCGGATGCGCCTCCGTATTGAAAATCACCTTGTCGAACTCCAGCGTCGACTCCGGCGCAAATAGCAGATACAGATACTTCATCGTCTCCGCAAAAAAGAAGCTCTCCATCGAATCAGCCTTCGCCTTGGTCTGCACATTGTCGAGCGCTGCGTAGGCATCATCCGTCCGGCAGTACTTCACCAGTGAGTTGTAATACGTGACTCCCATGGCAAGGTACTTGGCGTCGTGCGTGTAGTGGTAGAGATAGTAGGTTGACTCGATGATCTCCGGGCGCAGCGGGTAACCCGGCGAAACAATCTTCATCGTGGAGTAATCCAGCCGCTCCGGCTCGATGCCCGCAATCATCCACATCCTGAAGCTCGAGTCTTGCAATTGCTTCGCGCGTTGCAGATCGCTCCCCAGCGCCAGCACGGCGGGATAGAACGCATCGAGCGAGCCGTAAAGCGAATGGGTGCGTGCGCCGGTGTTCATGTCGGCCTGGCCGTACCAAAGGCCGTCAGGCTCAAAGTCGGCGAGATACTTGTCGATGGCCACCTCGCTCGAGCGCCACATCTGCTCGCAATCCTTGTCTCCGAAGAGGATCGACGCCTTGAGCAGGTACTCATAATAGGAGTCGATGCCGCCCATGATGCCCGCAGTCGGGTTGGTCCAGGCGCCGGTTTCCACATCAATCTCCGACCCGACCAGCCCAATGTGCGAACGCCGTTTGTACAACTCCACGATGGAGCGCTTGGCCTTGTCGTAATACACCGGTTTGCCGGTCAGCCGCGAAAGCATGCCGAATTCAAGCAGCAGGCTGCCGATCTCCGCGGGATTGCTCTTGTTGCCGCGGACCGCGCCGGTCCTCAAATTCACATACTCATATGGCATGCCAGTTGGTGAGTCGAACAT
>DASRLI010000302.1:0-2496 GCA_035648535.1 Occallatibacter sp.
GACAGAAACACGATGTCGCGTTCCTGGCCCTGAAACGTGGCCGCGTTTCCACACATGATCTTGTGCTGGGAGAACTGCTCGGCACTTATTTCCTTCAAAAGCAAGTCGTAAATCCGCTTTGCTTGTTTATCGCCGATGAGCGAAATTACTCCAATCGAGCGATGCTGAAATGCAGAGTCCTCAACAATTGTTTTGATTTCCTGTAGAACTGCTTGCGCCTCGGCCTCATTGATACCGCGAGCATCTCTTTTTCCGTCCGTAACGAAAATGTCTACCAGGGGCGGGTCAATGCGTTCAGCCGATGTTGGCAATCTCAATGGGACAAGAGGCTGCTCGTAAAACTGACTGGAGAATCTGATTATTGGCTCTACACAGCGGAAGTGCTCACGCAACATGATCGCCTTGCCGGGGAAAACGATTGAAGCCAAGTCGTACAGCGAACTCCCCGGATCCATTTGATCGGCATAAGGGTTCCCCTTCAAAAATGTTGTTCTGAGTTGAATTATCTGACGCTCTTCAATGCCTATAGATGACGGTGATACTTGTTTGTCGTCACCAACAATCAATATCTTCTTCCCCCGCATGATGGCAGGAAGCGCGGTAATATCTGACTGACTTGCTTCATCGACAATGACTAAGTCAAATAAGCCTAAGTCTGGCGGCAATTGTTCGCTTACTCTCCACTCTGGCCTGCCCCCGGTTCCGAAGACACCAAGTTAGGTGTTTTAATGGAACGGGAGGTGCGTCATGGAGCGTCGGAAATTTACGCGGGAATTCAAGCTTGAGGCTGTGCGGCTGATCAAGCAGCGCGGCGTCTCATTTGCGCAGGCGTCACAAGACCTGAGTGTGCATGTGTCGCAACTGCGTAGCTGGGTGAAGGCCTTTGCGGACGATCCGCAGCAGGCGTTCCCCGGCCAGGGTCAGATGAAGCCCGAGCAGGCCGAGATCGCGCGGCTCAAGCGCGAGGTCATCAAGCTGAAGGCTGAGCGCGACATCCTAAAAAAAGCCGCGGCCTACTTCGCGAAGGAATCAACGTGAAGTTCTCCTTCATTGCGAAGCACCGGGGGACGTGGCCGGCGAGATGGTTGTGCGGGGCGCTCGGTGTCTCGCGGGGTGGCTTCTATGCCTGGCTGACGCGACCGCGCAGCCGGCGCAGTCAGAGCGATGAAGAGCTGAGCGCCAAGGTTCGCGGCAGCTTCCTGGGCAGCGACCGGACCTATGGCGCCAGGCGCGTGTGGCACGACATGCTGGCTGAAGGCGTGTCGTGCGGGCTGCATCGGATCGAGCGATTGATGCGGCTTCAGGCCCTTAAAGCACGCCCGCGACGGCGGCGCCTGCCGCCGGATCTGGGTGAGCGGCAGGCTTCTGCCGTCGCTCCGAACGTGCTCGATCGCAGCTTCGACGCGCCGGCGCCCAACCGCAAATGGATCGCAGACTTCACTTATGTGTGGACGGCGGAAGGCTGGCTCTATGTGGCGGCCGTCGTCGATCTGTTCTCGCGGCGCGTGGTCGGCTGGTCGATGAACACCGCCATGACCGCGCAACTCGTCACCGATGCTCTGGTGATGGCAATCTGGCGACGCGGCAAGCCCGATGCGCTGCTGCATCACTCCGATCGCGGCAGTCAATACACCAGCGAACAGTTCCAGCGGCTGATGACAGATCACGGCGTCGTCTGCTCGATGAGCCGCTCGGGCAACGTCTGGGACAATGCGGCGATGGAGAGCTTCTTCTCGTCGCTCAAGACTGAACGCACGGCTCGTAAAATCTACCGATCGAGGGATGAGGCGAAGGCAGATGTGTTCGATTACATCGAACGCTTCTACAATCCGAAACGCAGGCACTCGACGATCGGCTATATGAGTCCTATGGAGTTCGAGAGGCAGGCGGGATTAGCTTAAGCGGGTGTCCACAAAACCGGGTGCAGGCCATATTGAATATGCTCACCGGGACGAGCCTTGGCCTCCTTCTGTCTGTAGGTCCAAAGCTCATCGTCAAATTCTCTTGGATTTTGACAATAAACTCTATTTACCACCCGCGGCGTTTTGCACATGTAGCCGATCTTTTGACCCAGAAGCTTTGGCCTAATGAATTTCGCCCAACAGCCTTTCAGATTTGGGACAAGAGGCACGTACAAACCGCGGGCCTCGATACTGTTGAAGCGGGAGCGTATTTCCTTCCGATTATCTCCCCATGCGATTCCGTGCGTGTGCCACGACACAGTTGATTCGAATTGTCCAAGATTTCTAAAAGCAGGAGGTCGTTTCGTTGAGAAGCTCGCATAGATGGCGGGCTCCAGCATTGCAATGTAATTGAGACCCCGCAGGCCACGGCGATAATGGTCTACCCATTCTAAAGGTTTGAATGAGACCTGAGAATATGTACGGGCTGCACACTCAGAATCGGCAAACGAGAACCAGAAGAACGACGGACCTCCAGCTCTCGGACCATCCTCTAGTCCAAGAAAAGACTCTAGTTCGTCGCACAGTGCACGTG
>DASRLI010000303.1:0-14821 GCA_035648535.1 Occallatibacter sp.
CTCATCGACGCATTGATGTGTCTTGTCGGCTAACCGGAGGTAGGCGGCCATACGCCCAAGGTCAACCCTGCTTGACCTTAATGGATCGGAAACCCGCTTCTCGACTCGGCCGATTTGTCCCGATTGTCCGAAAACTTTGGATCAGTTCGACATTCGATTTCCAGCGAGCCCTTCATTTACCTCATATCCGATTGCTTGTGAGGCGGTTCAATTCTGCGCCCCCGACGTTGATCCTTTCCGGAGGACACAAGCATTTCCCGATCAGAGAGTGGCTCTGTTCTAGGCCAGGTTTCAAAATGCGGAGAATCCTCTCCTGTGTCCTTCATGAGCGAGAGGCGCTAATTTTGCGGGGAAACTTGGGGATTTCTTGCTGTAAGCTAAAGATATTAAAGGAATTAAGACTGTATGGTGGACCTGATCGGGATCGAACCGATGACCTCTTCCATGCCATGGAAGCGCGCTCCCAGCTGCGCCACAGGCCCACATAGGGGAGTGCAACTCTCTTATTGTCTCCGCTCTCACTGGATTCGTCAAACCCGGCTCCGCGCTCATTTTTCGTGTGATCAGGCGATTAGGTCGCGGCTCGTAAATGCGCGGCTCTCGCAAGACGCGTCCACCCCGTCTCCGCGCCGCGTCCGGCCAGTGATACATATCACACGTTCTCGCAGCCCAATCCTCAATAATAAAGATGGTTGAAGGCACTGCATCCGCGCGCTTCTTGATTCTTTTTTTCGTGTGCCCAATTGCCCCTGCCGTGCGCGGAGGCACCCTGCCTGGGCGTTGACCGAACTGGAGTTATACCTTCATGTACATGATCGTGGAAGCCCGCACTGTCGGCCTCAATATAAAGCAATTTGTCATCGAGGCGCCGCGCATTGCTCGCAAGCAGCAGCCGGGACAGTTCCTTATTCTCCGCCTACATGAGAAGGGCGAGCGCATTCCGCTCACCATCAAGAGTTCCGATCCCGCTGCCGGCACCGTCACCATTGTTGTACAGGCCATCGGCAAAACCACCACGCTGCTCAACTGCCTTGAAACAGGCGACTCAATTCTCGACGTAGTCGGTCCCCTCGGACACCCCTCGGAAATTAAGAATTACGGCACCGCGGTCATTCTGGCCGGCAGCGTGGGAACGGCCATGGCGCTGCCCACCGCCAACGCCCTCAAGCAGGCGGGTAATCACGTCATCTTTATTGAAGGCGCACGCAGCGCGGAGATGGTGGTCTTTGAAGACGAAGTTCGCCAGGCGAGCAACGAAACCTACGTAATGACCGACGACGGTAGTTACGGTGAGCAGGGCTTGGTGACCATGAAGCTGAACGGGCTCATCGACGCCGAGCGCCGAATCGACTTTGTGCTCGCGGTTGGCCCGGTCCCCATGATGCGCGCCGTCGCACGAATCACTGAACCCCTCGGCATCAAGACCATGGTCAGCCTCAACTCCATCATGGTGGACGGCACCGGAATGTGCGGCGGCTGCCGCGTGCTGCTCGGTGACAAAAGCAAGTTCGCCTGCGTTGACGGACCCGAGTTCGACGCCTCGTTGGTCAACTTTGAAGTCCTGATGCAGCGCAACGCCATGTATCGCGACAAGGAGTGCCAGTCGCTCAAGTACCTCGAAGAACACAAGGATGAGGAACTGGCACAGGTGCGGGCGGATCTGGCCGCAAAGGAAAATGAGATTTCGCATCTGCGCGCGGGGTCGGGCGGAGAGGAGAAGCATTATGTCTGAGAGCAAGGTGCTTCCCACAAGCATGCGCAACATACTTCCGCTGAAAGAGCGGATGAAGATTCTGCGCACGTATATGCCCGAGGCCGATCCCAAGGTGCGCAGCCGCAATTTTGAAGAAGTGAATCTGGGCCTGCCCCCGGCAGATGCGCTGACTGAAGCGTCGCGCTGCATCGAGTGCGCCAAGCCCGGCTGCGTCGTCCAATGTCCCGTGGGCGTAAAGATCAAAGACGTCGTAGCTCTCATTTGTGCAGGCGACTATCTGGCTGCCGCGTCCAAAATGCGCGAAGATAACGCGCTGCCCGCCATCACTGGCCGCGTTTGTCCGCAGGAAAATCAATGCGAGGGCGGATGCGTGCTCGGCAAGAAGAGCGCGCCCGTCGCCATTGGCAACCTGGAGCGCTTCATCGCTGACTTCGAGCGCAATAGCGGCCAGCTTGGCTTGCCTCCCATCGCGATGTCCACCGGCAAAAGCGTAGCCATCGTGGGGAGCGGCCCGGCCGGCCTTTCCGCAGCGGGCGATCTTATCCAGAAGGGCCACCGGGTGCGCGTTTTCGAAGCGCTGCACGAACTCGGCGGCGTTCTTGTTTACGGGATTCCGGAGTTCCGCCTGCCCAAGTCGATTGTCAAAGGCGAAGTGGACAACCTGCGCAGGATGGGCGTGGAGTTTGAAACCAACGTCGTGGTCGGCAAGAGCGTAACCATCGACGAGCTAATGCAGGACGAACAATTCGACGCTGTCTTTGTGGCTACCGGCGCGGGGCTGCCGGTGTTTCTTAACGTTCCCGGCGAGCACTTCAACGGCGTCTACTCTGCCAACGAATTTCTCACACGCGTCAACCTGATGCGTGCTTACCAGATCTCCGAGTACGATCAGCCGGTTTACGATTGCCGCGATCGCGACGTGATCGTTGTGGGCGGCGGCAACACCGCCATGGACGCAGTCCGCACTGCGCGCCGGCTTGGTGCGCGCACGGCAACGCTGGTCTATCGCCGCTCCCAGGCCGAGATGCCCGCACGCCTCGAAGAAGTTCACCATGCGATTGAAGAAGGTATCGAATTTCGCATGTTGACCAACCCTGTCGAATTCATCGGTGACAAAAAAGGCTGGCTCACCGGCGCGCGATGCGTGCGCATGGAACTGGGCGAGCCTGATGCGGACGGCCGCCGACGGCCTGTTCCCATTGCCGGCTCCGAGTATATTCTGCCCGCTCACGTGGTTATCATCGGCGTCGGAACCACCGCAAATCCGCTGATCCAGAGCACTACGCCGGAATTGAAGACGAACAAGTGGAACTGCATTGTGGCCGATCCCGAGACCATGCGCACCTCCAAGCGCGGTGTATTTGCCGGCGGCGACATTGTCACTGGCGGCGCCACGGTGATCCTCGCCATGGGAGCCGGCCGCAAAGCCGCGGTTTCGGTTCATGAGTTCCTGACGACAGGTGTGTGGAAGACGACTTAGTTTTCAGCTTCTAGTTCCTGCTTCCAAAAAAAGAATGGGCGGCAAAGGTTTCGCCTTTGCCGCCGCCCTGTCCCTGGGTTGTCTTGAAGGTGTTACAGGTCTGCATTACCTTGCAAAACCCTTACTGCAAAAGCTTGGTCACTTCCTGCTGCACGCTGTTGGCCTGCGCCAGCGCGGCGATTCCTGTCTGGCTGAGAATCTCGTACTTCGACATATTCGATGTCGCCGACGCATAGTCGGTGGCCTGAATCGCGTTCTGTGCTGAAACCAGGTTCTCCTGCTGCGTGCTCATCACCAGGCTGATCGAGTTCAGAGTATTGATCTCCGCTCCGATGTAGCCATCCTGCGCCGCCACGTCTGTAATGGCGTTGTTCAGGACCGTCAGCGCATTTTGTGCGTCCGTCTGGTTCAGCAAATCGGTGCCGAGAAGGGATTGCCCTGCGCCATCCGAATAGCTGGTCGTTGCAATTCCTCCCGAGCCGTTGGCGTCGGTTACATAGCTCGCCGCGGCCAGGGCTGTCTGGCCGGAGGAGTTATCGTACAACACGTTTGCGCCGTTGCTGACGCCGATGTTATAGGCGCTTCCGGCCGTATAATCCACGGCCGCGGTGGGAACGGTGGCGTCCGTTAGGTTCGAGGTTACAGTCAACGCACCACCTGTATTGGCGCTGTCCGCAAGTTCCAGGCTCTGTGTTCCGTTGCCATTGTTTACCACCGTTGCCGTGAATCCTGTAGCGGTGCCTCCAATGGTTGCTGCAAACTGTGCAGGCGTCTCACCGCCCGCGCCGACGGTAAAGGTCTGTGCTGCGCCGCTGCCTACCTGCACCACGAGGGTTTGGCCTGCAGTGAGCAAATCGGTCGAGGCAATTCCTCCTGCCGCCACTGTGCCACTGGTAACGGAGTTACTGGGATCGACACCGAACCCTACGGCACCCGTGATCTCAATGCCCGTCTCATCACCAACACCTCCTGCCTGCTGTGCCGTAGTGAAGCTGGCCGTCAGGCCGAGCCCCGAGGCGTTGATGGCGCTTATCAATCCATTCACAGTGTTCGGGTAGCTGCTCGAGCCGCCAACAGTAATCGCCGCCGTGGCTGTCACTTGCGAGTTGCCCGCGCCTTTGACCAGATAGTTCACATTCAGCGTGGTGCCGAGTGCACCGTTGCCCAGCGTATCGGTGGACTGAGCATTGTCGAGTGCCGTGGACAAATTGACGAATATGTTATTCGTCCTGCTGCTGTAAGACATGGCGCCGCCCGTGTCGCCCACGCTCGACTCCGACAGCGAGCGAATATTCAGCTCGTTTATTGAAGAACCCGTCGTCGAAGAGTCACCCGTGTAGATCGAAATCGTCTTGCCCGAAAAAACGGCTTGCTGATTGTAGGTCGTCGTCGATCCAATGTTGTTGATTTCGGCGAGGATTGATTGGTACTCCTGGTTCGCCGCGCCTTCCTGGGTGCTGTTGAGCGTGCCGTTCGATGCTTCAGTCGCCAGCGTAATTGCACGATCGAGAAGACTCGTCACCTGTGCCAGCGCGCCATCGGCCACTTCCAGCAGACCAACGCCTTCCGTGGCGTTCGTCTTCGATTGCGTCAGCGCCGACGAGTTGGCCGCCAGACCATTCACCAAGGAAAGGCCGGCGGCATCATCCGCGCCGGAGTTGATTCTTGACCCCGACGACAACTGCTGCAGAACCGTCTGCAGGCTGTTGTTCGTGTTGTTCAGATTATTCTCTGCGTAGATTGCTGACAGGTTATTCAATACACCGAGGGCCATGGGATTCAACTCCTTCTTGGACGCCCTGCCCTGTCCCCGCTGCTTCATTCCTTCTTCGGGTCTCCGGATCTTCCGGAAGGGCCTTCTTGCATCCACCCCTTTCATCGGTGTCGGGGAAAATAACTTTAGTAATTTTCTTTAGAATCGCTATTGGCCTTTGTGTAGCGTCTCGATTCAAACTGTCTCGTTTTCGATCACAAGTGTCCCGATGTGAGTCATTCGTTATCCAAAATCGCTCTACATGTCTGTACTGTTTCGAGTCAGTGTCACCGCGCTCAATCCGCCTTGAATGGCCGATTCCCTTCTCCGAGTGCGCTCTTCGCGCGGCGGTGTCGAGACCAAAAAAACGGCGGCAGGAGGATCATCCCTTGCCGCCACCGGTCTTGACTTCAACCGTATTTGCTCTCTGCCAAACCTTATGTTTCGAATCCTGCGATAAAAGGCCCGCTCACATTGCGATGTTCATTGTGCCGGCCGCGCGAGCGAGCCTTTGAATTTTCGTTACTGCATCTCTCCCGGGCCTGATCCGGTTCCAGGTGCCGTGGACCCCGGCGCGGGCGCCTGTTGTGGAGAGTCGGGCGGAGGAGGAGGCTGGCGGTGGAACTGCCCGCCGGGTCCCTGCATTCCAGGCCGTTGTCCATCTCGTCCCCAACGCTCGTGCTGTTCTCCACGCATGCCGCCGTTGTCGCGGGCTGCTTGCAACTGCTTCCACTGATCCGGCGTCAGCTTTTCCCGAATGGCCAGCAGAAAACGCGCATTCGCACGTTCAAGGTCGCCCCGCGCTTGCACAACCTTGTCGATCTGAGCCGTAATCGCCGCGCTGTTCGGCGTGTCCGCGCCCATCAGCGGCTGCATCGTCAACTCCGCCTTCTGCAGGTTGGCCTGCAGATCGATCAGTTTCTCCCGATGCTGCAGCAAGATGGCATCCATCGCCTTGCGCTGGTCGTCGGTCAGTTTCAGCCGCTCTGCGATTCTGGGATTGTTCCACCACCCTTTGTTGCCGCCCGCCGCACCGAATGCACGTTCCATGGGAGGCCTGCGATTTCCAAACCCGGGTCCCACGCCCTGGCCGCCACCAAATCCCTGTGCGCCAGCCGCCGTTCCCGCCATCAATAGTCCCACTACCACCAAAACCAACCGTCCTGCCATTGCTGCCTTCATCTTTCTCTCCTCCCCCTTCGTTCCAGGGGTTTTCTCGCAGTCTTATGCTCTTGCTCGTTACTGGGGTTCGTCGTCGGCCATCAGCTGGGCCAGCGGTTCCATCGCGCTTGGAACTGCGCGCGATACGTCGCTGTCCACCTTAGCCAGCAAATCCTCGTTCTCTTTCAGGGCGCGCTGCTCATCAGCCAGCTTCTGCTGCCGGGCTGCCTCTGCAGCCGCGGCAATTCTCGCCCCTTCCTGGCGGTGATGGTGATCGTAGACTCCGCCCGCCACGCTGCCGACCGCCAGAACGCATCCCAGCGCCCAGCCCGCGGCTACCCGCCAGCTCGTCTGCCGGACAACCTTCACCGACTCCCGCGGCTGGCTGTACACAGCCTCGCTCCAGCCGTGAATGCTCGAGCGGAAATTCTTCAGCGCCTGTTCCAGCGCCTCGTCCTCAACTTGCTCGTGCTTCACATCCGGCAATTTTGTCCAAAAACTCATGGTTTCCCTCTCAATTCCGCTCGCACTTTCACCAGCGCCCGCGATAGGTGCGCCTTTACCGTGCCCTGGCTCAGCCCGGTGGCCAGCGCTATCTCGCTTAACTCCTGATCTTCAACGTACCGAAGCAAAAAAACAGTCCGCTGCCGCGCGCTCAGGCCCTCCACTGCTTTCCACACTTGCTGCACCTGCTCGCGCGCCATCATTTTCTGCTCTACTGAGCGTTCCCCGCTCGGCAGCCACTCGCTGGCTTCGTCCAGATCCACTGAGTTAGTCCGCGTATGCCGCCAGAACTGCAGCCGCCGGTTCCGCCAGTGGTCCTTCTCCAGGTTGATCGCGATCCGCATCAACCAGGTCATCGCGCTCGACTCGCCCCGAAACCGGTCCCAGTTCCGATGCGCCTTGAGGAAACACTCCTGCGTCAGCGTCTCCGCCAGGTCCACATCGCGCGTAGACGCCAGCAGGAACCGGAAGATTTGCAACCGGTGGGCCTGAACTACACTTGAAAATTCTTGCGCCGCAGCCTCCATTGTTCGCTCGGCAAGCTCCCCTGCCGTGGCCCGTGTCATTGGCTCAAATGCTGTGCCGGCTGCCATCACACTGGTAGACGCTCGCTTGGTGCGCGAGTTTACAGCCTGGCCTCAATCTCGAGCAAATACCGCTGAATACGGGGCCAGTATACCCAGTTGAGGCAGGCAGAGGGGATTGCAAACTGCATCTCCGTGCACACATTCGGCGCTCTCGCCCGCCCCCGCTACCCGCCAATCTACCTGATTTCGAGTCGCAGGTCCCCACCCCGGTCAGGAGTACCCGGGCAGGAATATAATTTGAGGCGGCAAGAAAAGGGTGCTCTGGCAGCGAACTGTTCGGGTGCCTCGACTTTGCCGGCTTACGGCGTCAACGCGCCGACCGGCCCGCACGCTGATTTATTGCGCGATCCCCGGTTTGACGATGATTTACAACTTTCTACCTGGCAGCACCATGGCATCGGAAGTCGAACGCCCTGTCTGCCGCTTGCTCATGAATTTGAATGGAGACAGGGATGATTTCTCGGCGAACTTTTGTTAATGGCCTTGCGGCGGGTGTGGCCAGCTCGGCTCTCGCATCCACGGCAAAGAGCTATGCTCAGATCCTCGGCGCCAACGACCGCGTGAACTTCGCAATCAACGGCCTGAACGGACGCGGATACGCTCATCTTTCCGCGTTGAAGAACAACAGCAAGACCGCCCATGTGGCATACTGCTGCGACGTCGACACCAAGATTCTTGCCAAATTCTCGGGCGCGGCGGAGAAGGCGCTCGGATACGCGCCCAAGCCTGAGCAGGATTTCCGGCGCATGCTCGAATCAAAGGATGTGGACGCCATCACCGTCGCCACTCCCGATCACTGGCACACTCCTTTGGCTGTGCTGGGTCTCAAGGCTGGAAAGCATGTCTACGTCGAAAAGCCATCCAGCCAGAACGCGCGCGAAGGCGAGCTGCTGGTTGCCGCCCAGGAAAAATACAAAAAGTGCGTGCAGGTAGGTGACCAGCAAAGGTCGTCCGACTATTCGATCGAAATGATCAAGAAGATCCACGACGGCTACATCGGCGAGGCCTACCTGGCCAAGGCCTGGTACGCCAACACGCGCCTCTCGATGGGCACCGGAAAGCCCGCACCCGTGCCCGCGAATCTCAACTGGGATCTCTGGCAGGGTCCCGCGCCCCGCAGCGAGTACAAGGACAACATCCATCCATATAACTGGCACTGGCTGCGCCGCTACGGCACGGGCGAGACCCTGAACAACGGGACTCACGAGGTAGATGTTTGCCGCTGGGCGTTGCAGGCGGACTTCCCGGAGACGGTAACCGCCACCGGCGGCCGCTACCAATTCAAGGACGACTGGCAGTTTTACGACACGCTCATCACCAACTTTGGATATCCCAACAAGACCATCACCTGGGAAGGCAGATGCTGCCAGGGTATGCAGCTCTACGACCGGGACCGCGGATCGGCCATCATGGGCACCAAGGGAACCGTGGTTATCGATCGCGACGGATACGATGTGTACGACTGGAAGGGCAAACACATCGACAAGTTCCGGACCGGCAAAACCACCAGCTCCGCCGACACTCTGGGCATCGACACCATGACCGACGCCCACTTCGCGAACTTCATCAGCGCGATCCAGACAGGCGCGAAGCTCAATTCACCCATCCAGGTGGCCAACGTTGCCGTCACCATGCTGCTGCTCTCGAACATTGCCTATTTCATGGATCGCACCCTGCACCTCGACACCAGGAACGGGCACATCAAGAACGACCCTGAAGCCATGAAGCTCTGGGGACGCGAATACGAAAAGGGCTGGGAAGTCACCGTCTAGCCCGCTTGAAAACAGAACCATCCGGGGGCCACAGTGAGAAGCATCTTTCGAGATGTCCCCTTGCTGTGGCTTTCTGGCCTTATGACACCCGGCACCGAAGAGTTATAAGCTAATAAGATAAGTGAGTGCGATTTGCTGTTCACTGCGCACTGTTCACTGTTCACTGCTTTTAGGGAGACATCCTGATGCCTGCAACAACTGGAGTTTTGACCGCCGCACAAGCCGGAACTATTACGCTGGGCGGAGATTTAACTGTGAACCGCATGGGCTATGGAGCCATGCGTATTACCGGCAAAGGAATCTGGGGACCGCCGCCCGATCCTGCCGCCGCCATCGCCACACTGCGACGCGCCGTCGAGTTAGGCGTCAACTTTATCGATACGGCCGACTCCTATGGCCCGAATGTCTCTGAAGAGCTGATCGCCGAAGCTCTCTTCCCCTATCCCAAGGACCTGGTCATCACCACCAAGGTTGGCTGGACTCGCCACGGCGCCGGAGTCTGGCAGCACAACGCCAGCCCCGCTCACATTGTTGAAGCCATCGAAGGCAGCCTCAAGCGGCTGCGCCTCGACCGCATCGATATCTATCAGCTCCACGTCCCTGACCCCGCCTCGTCCTTCGACGCTTCGATGGAAACACTGGCGAAGCTCAAGGAGCAGGGAAAGATTCGCCACGTCGCACTCTCCAATGTAACGCTCGAGCATATTGAACGCGCACGCAAGATCGTTCCCATCGTATCGGTGCAGAACCGCTACAGCTTCTCTGACCGTGAGTGGGATTATGTGCTTGACCATTGCGAAGCCAACGGCATCGCATTCATGCCCTGGGGTCCGATGGCACAGGGTCGCAAGGCGAATGAAGTGGTGGAAAAGATCGCAGCCGCGCGCAATACGACCACGGCGGTTGTCTCGCTGGCCTGGCTGCTGCGCCGTTCGCCGGTCACCCTGCTCATTCCGGGCACCTGCTCGGTGAAGCACGTGGAAGAGAATGTAGGCGCCGCGGCATTCCGCCTCACCGACGCCGAGTTCGCGGAACTGGGCGCGGTGGTTCCGAAACCCTACTGGCTGCGCGGATAGATACGGCGGGGACGACTTTCCGGATCACTGCGGCCGGGTGGCGGGTGCCCCATCCTTTCGCGCTTTCAAGCGAAAGGGTGGGATACCACAAATCTCCATCGGCCGGTTCACGTCAAGACCGTGAACATTCACTTCTGAGGATTCGCCCCGCCCGATTGCATGGCTGCCGGTGGCGCAGTTGCCGGCTGCGCATTGGGCGGATTTACCGGCAGATCCTTCCCGTGCTCTGGATCGTACTCGTGCTTCACCATCCACTCCTTGAAAGCCGCCGCCGGCTCCTCGCCCAGCAGTCCGTTATGCCGGGTATAGGCACTGTCCTTCATCAGCACCTTCAGTTCGCAACCATCCGCCGCGCCCGGTTTCCCAAACACTGGCAACAAAATCTCAATATCCTTGCCCGGCTTCTTCCACCGCGCCATATATGTCTCAAAGCCCGGGGACACCCGCAGCCGGTCGGAGCAACGATAGCTGAAGTCGAAGCCCCGTGGCTCCCCATTCTCATACAGGTTTGCCCGGCCCTCTCCGTCCACCATATCCAGGGACCCGGAATAATAATGCGAATGTCCGTTGTAGCTGAAGATGTGCACCCGCAAAGGATAATCGGCGGCGGATATCTTACCCGCCAAAGCGACATTAGAAAGCAACAGGCAACCAGCCAGCCCGCTCAGGGCGAAAAAGAACCCACGACGCATGAAAATACTCCTCCCAGATTCTGTTTTCTGAATTCGTAACTATCCTATTCGATCCCTGGTTTCATTTCAGCAGAAGATTCGATTTTCCATCTCGAAGGCGGATCCAGTCTGGCGGAGCGCGGCGCGCTGCTAAACTGTATCCGGTAAACGCTTACCAGTTCCGATTGCTCTGACAGGGAAAAACACCATGCTGCTCGAATCGCTCCGCAAAGAAGTTCTCAAGGCTAATCAGGAGATCGCCCGCCGCGGCCTCGCTCCCCACACCTTCGGCAACGCCAGCGGTGTCGACCGCACAGGCCAAGAACCCCTGGTGGTCATTAAGCCCAGCGGCGTCGACTACGACTCGCTCACGCCTGCCGATCTGGTGGTGACCGACCTCAGCGGCAAAATCGTTGAAGGCTCCCTGCGTCCCTCCAGCGACCTCGATACCCACACCTTGCTCTACCGCGAATTTCCGCAGATCGGTG
Source organism: Occallatibacter sp. (assembly GCA_035648535.1). Lineage (GTDB taxonomy): Bacteria > Acidobacteriota > Terriglobia > Terriglobales > Acidobacteriaceae > Telmatobacter. The sequence continues at coordinate 11,207 of DASRLI010000303.1, forward strand.
GCATTGTCCACACGCACTCGGAGTTCGCCACCTCCTGGGCCCAGGCCGGCCGAGAGATTCCCTGTCTCGGCACCACGCATGCCGACTACTTCCACGGCCCGGTTCCAGTCACTGAACCCCTCACCGCCGCTCAGGTTGCCGAAGCCTACGTCCGCAATACCGGCGCGGTCATCGTCAGCCGCTTCCGCGCTCAGAATCTCGACCCACTTGCCGTCCCCGGCGTGCTGGTAGCCGGCCACGCTCCGTTCACCTGGGGCAAAACCCCGGCAGATGCCGTCGAACATGCCGACGTTCTGGAGTACATTGCCCGCCTCGCCTTCCGCAGCACGCTTCTGGGCGCCTCCGCTGTTGGAATCCCTGCGTACGTTACCGAGCACCACTACCAGCGCAAACATGGCCCCAAAGCCACCTACGGCCAGAAATAGCGGTCTGCAATCCGGCTGGGATAAGCTTTCGTCGCCAGGCCTTCACCTCCCCCTTCATGGGACCCGAAGCGCCGGTATTTGGCCCCGAAACCGCCTCGTAAGCTGCTCAAAATGAGCGAGAATTCTCCTCGGTCTCGTCCAATCTTTTCAGCGGCTGGACAATAGCCAGCCTCGCGTCAAATGTCTACTGATTCGCATAGCACGATCCCTTTACTTGTATCGCACCTACTGTTTCCTGCATTTTGTGCGAGAATTCCTCAGGCGGGAGGTGACGTTTCCCAGAGTGGGAAGTCAATATCTCGCGTATTCTCTATCGATTGCCGATTCAATCTGCGGCAGCCTGTGCGTTTCTCCTGCATGGCAACCGACGTGCTAATGAATAGAGGGATATAGAGTACTGCCCAATGGAGACGAGTCTCTTCAACCGTGTGCAGGCGACGCTGCTGGCTCTGGCCACAGCCGGCCTCTTCGTGTTGGCAGTCTTGAATCTCCAGCAGGAACGCAACTCCCCTCAGCCAGACGACGGCGTCTGGTGGCGTGAGGCAAGCGGCGGCCTCAGGGCCGAACGCGTATTGCAGGGGATGTCTGGAGAAGTAGCAGGGATTCAGGTCAATGACCTGCTGACCGGTGTTTCCGGCTGCGCCTCATGCAACGAAAACCCGGTAATCCGGCTCTCCGACCTTGAAAAGGCCCTGTACCGCACCGGACCCTACGGCCAGGTCTACTACTCCATCACCCGCGACGGAATTCCGCTGGATACGCCGGTAAAGGTGATTCCCCTTCAGCTGGACCGCAGCCTGCCACTGGGCCTGCGCGTCATCGGCCTCATTTACCTCATTATCGGTTTCTACGTTCTGTTCCGCCGCTGGGGTGCTCCGCGCGCCACTCATTTTTATCTGTTCTGCCTGGTCTCGTTCGCGTGGTACGCCCTCAAGTACACGGGCAAGCTGGATGCGAGCGGCGCCTGGGACCCGCTCGACCAGGTCGTTTTCTGGACCAACGTGGTGGCCGAGGCTCTGCAGCCGGCCCTGTTTCTTCACTTCGCCCTCAGCTTCCCTGAGGAACGGTTCAAATCGCTCCGCCGCCGCTGGTTGTTGCCGATTATCTACGCGCCGGGCGTCGCACTGCTCGGACTCTGGCTGTGGGCCGTTGAAACGCGCCTGGCAACCGGCCTGCTCAAGCATCGCCTGGATCAGACCGCCACCGCCTATGACGCAGCGTTTTACGTCCTGGCCGCGCTGCTCTTCCTGCGCAGCTACAGCCAGGCAGACACACCTTTGCTCCGGCAGCAGTTGAAGTGGGTTACGCGTGGAACCCTGCTTGCCGTTCTGCCTTTCACGCTGTTCTAAGCCGCCCCCTTCCTTTTTGACCTGAATCCGCCGCGGCTGCTCACCAACCTCGCCGGCCTCTCGCTGGTCTTTTTGCCACTGACCTTCAGTTGGGCCATCGTCCGCTATCGGCTGATGGATACGGACCTGATCTTCAAGCGCGGCGTAGCCTACACGCTGGCCACCGGCCTCATTCTCGGCGCCTACTTCGGCGTCATCGCCCTCATTGCTGAGGTGGTCCACCAGCGCTTGCCTGAAACCATGCGCGAGTGGGCCCTGATCCTAGCTATCCTGGTTACGGCCGCAATCTTTGACCCGCTCAAGCGCCGCATTCAGGGCTGGGTCGATCGCGCATTCGACCGCCACCGCTACGACTACCGCAAGGCCCTGGTCGAATTCGGGCGCGGCCTCAGTTCAGAGACCGACCTCAAAGCGCTGCTCGAATCCATCGTGGAGCAGTTGCCGCGCACCTTGCTGGTGGCGCGCGTAGCCATCTTCATGGCCGGAAACTCTGAAGACTCACGCCTGCGCATGGCCGCTTCGCACGGTCTGCCGGCTGAATTCAGCTACGCTCAGAAATATCTCGATCTTGGCTTCCTCAACTTCGACCAGGCGAACGACCACTCGCACATCTTTCTCGAAAACGCTCAGGCTGCCCTGCACCTACCGGAGGAACAGCAGCGCACTGCCGCCCTGCTCGACCTCAACTACTATCTGCCATGTCGGGTTGCTTCGGGCCAGTTTGAAGGCAGTGCAACAACCAGCCGCACCATCGCTGTTATCGGCCTGGGCCGCACCATGGGCGGCGACTTCCTCTCCAGCGAAGACGTTGAACTGCTCGAGTCGCTGGCCAGCTACATCGGCATCGCCCTGCAGAACGCCAGCCTCTACGCGCGGCTCGAAGAAAAGATCGGCGAGTTCGAGCGCCTCAAGGAATTCAACGAAAACATCGTCGAGTCCATCAATGTCGGCATCCTCGCCCTCGACCTCGAAGACCGCATCGAAAGCTGGAACGCGCAGATGGAGGCCATGTACGCTCTCAGCCGCGGCGAAGCGCTAGGCCAGGCACTTCGTACCGTCTTTCCTTCGGAGTTCGTCGAGGCAATTCAAGAGTTCCGCAACGAGCAGGGTGTCCATCACCTCTACAAGTTCCGCCTTACAACACGCGCCGGTGAACTGCGTACGGTGAATGTCGCGGTGGCGCCGCTGCTTTCGCGCGATTTTGTTTCAGTGGGCCGCATCATCCTGGTCGACGACATTACCGAGCGCGTCACTCTCGAAACGCAGCTGGCCCAGGCCGACAAGCTCAGCTCCATCGGCCTGCTCGCCGCCGGCGTTGCCCATGAGATCAACACGCCGTTGGCCGTCATTTCGTCTTACGCGCAGATGCTCTCAAAGCAACTGCGCGGCGATGGCCGCCTTGGCCCGGTGCTCGACAAGATTACGCAGCAGAGTTTCCGCGCCGCGGAGATCGCCAACGGACTGCTCAACTTCTCCCGCACGTCTACGACCGAGTTTCGTGAGACCGACCTCAACCAGGTTATTCGCGACACGCTCTCACTGCTCGAACACCAGTTCAAGACCGCGCAAATCGACGTGGATCTCGACCTGGCCGAGCAGCTGCCTCCCATCCACGGTAACCCCGGCAAACTGCAGCAGGTCTTCCTCAATCTGCTGCTCAATGCCAAGGATGCCATGCCCGGTGGTGGTAATTTGCGCGTCTCCACACTGGTGAACGGACATGTCGAAGCCCTGATCACCGACTCCGGCAGCGGCATTGCACCCGAGCACCTGAAGCGCATCTACGATCCGTTCTTCACCACCAAGACCACCCCCAGACCGGGGGACAGACGCGGTACCGG
>DASRLI010000304.1:0-40906 GCA_035648535.1 Occallatibacter sp.
CCCCCATGGAAGCCTATGTATTTTGATTGGGCCTCAGCGGGTGCAGAGGGGTCAGGAACAGGCCGAGTTGGGTGGGATCCGTTTGTCTGATGGCCGGATGGAGCGGTGTAGCGGCTCGCCGGGGGCTGATGGGGAGGCTTGAGGGACTGGTATTTGAGTGTCTTTGGCCGAATGAGACAAGGGATCCGCAGGCGCGCCGAAGCGCGGGCAAAAGCCGGGGATATAGATAAAGCTTCATGCTGCGCACTGGTCTGGTTGCGGTGGTGAGCGAAGCAGGAGTTGGGCGGCGGAGAGCCGTTCGACGACGCGCATGGTGCCTCCGCAGACCGGGCAGTTCCAGAGTGAGTGAGGCCCTTCGACAGATGGTTCAGCCGTCGAAGTTGTCGTTCCCTCCGAGCCGCCGAGCAACTGACTGCACTGCGGCAACAGCTTGGCGCGTTTCCGGTTTGCGAGGAACCCGAAGTTGCGGATGCGCACAAAGCCGGGTGGCAGCAGGTGGAGCAGGAAGCGGCGCAGGAACTCATCTACGGCCAGAGTCATGAGTCTCTTCTTGTTGCCGTGGGCGGAATCGCGCCATCGGAAGGTGACGTTGCCATCGGAGAGAGCGACCAGCCTGGAGTTCGAGATAGCAACACGATGAGTGTATGCGCCGAGATAGCGCAGCACATGTTCCGGTCCGCCAAATGGCTTCTTGGAGTAGACGACCCAGTCGTGGCGGAACAGCACCCGCAACCAGGCGGCGAAAGCGCGTGGTTGTGCAAGCGGCAGAAGAGTGCCGTGGAACTGAAGCTCACCTCGATGGAATGCGTTGCGCAGTCCTTCGACGAACTTGCCGCGGAAGACGCGGCTGAGCACACCGATGGGCAGAAAGAAGGATCTCCGGGCGGAGATCCATCGTGAGTGGTCCGGTGCAAGGCCGCCAGCGGCAAGTACGCAGTGGACGTGCGGATGAAACTGCAGGCGCTGATTCCAACTGTGGAGCACGCTGAAGAAGCCGATCTCGGCACCGAGATGCCGTGGATCACGAGCGACTTCAAGCAGGGTCTCAGCGCTGGCATGGAACAGCAGGTTGTAGATCAGCCGCTTGTTCTGTAATGCGAGCGGAGCCAGTTCGCGCGGGAGAGTAAAGACCGCGTGGACGTAGCGAGTGGGCAGCAGTTCCCGTTCGCGCACCTTGAGCCAGCGTAGGCGCGCGTTGCCCTGGCAGCGAGGGCAATGCCTGTTTCGGCACGAGTTGTAGGAGATCTTGGTCGTATATCCGCACCCGATGCAGCGGTCGCAATGGCCGCCCAGCGCGGCGGTGCGGCAGCGCACGATGGCCAGCAACACCTTCTGGTGTTGCCAGTTGATCCACCTGCGGCTGTGTTCGACAAATGCCTGTCCAGCACAGCGAACAATGTCGGCCATCTCCACGAGAGGCCGATTGTTCAACTGTGCTTCTGTCCTCCTTGTGAAGTGAACGTGAGCGCATCGAGCGGGCTGCCGGTCGCGCTCAGATGCCGTTGGGACAGATGCAGGTAAATGGTGGTGACCTCGAGATCGCGATGGCCGAGCAGGATCTGAATCGTGCGCAGGTCAGCGCCGGCTTCAAGAAGGTGGGTCGCGAAACAGTGACGCAAAGTGTGGGGATGAATGCACCTGTTGTCGAGACCAGCGCGCTCGGCGGCGATCTGGCAGGCAGACCATAGGACCTTGGTGGTCACAGGTTGGCTGGATGTGTGCCAGCGGTTGCCGGGAAACAGCCACTCCTTCGGCTTGCGTCGTAGTCCGCGCCAGTAGCTGCGCAGTTCCTCGAGCAGCCTCGGGCTGAGCATGACATCGCGGTCCTTGCCGCCCTTGCCCTCGCGGATATGAACCACCATCCGCTGGCTGTCGATGTCGCTGACCTTCAAGTTGGCCGCTTCTGCGCGGCGCGCACCGGTGGCATACATCGTCATCAGCAGGATGCGATGAAAGGGTGTATCCGCCGCCTCAATCAGTCGTGCGACTTCTTCCTGACTGAGTACCCCTGGAAGGTGACGCACCTTCTTCGGATAAGGCGTCTCGGCGATGCTCCAGTTGCGCTTCAAGACATGAATGTAGAAGAAACGCAGTGACGCTAACCGCAAGATGACGGTGTTCGGACTGTACTTCAACTTGGTGAACAGCATCGCCTGGTACTTGCGAATGTCTTCAGGGCCAAGCTGATCGGGCGGGCGCCGGAAGTACCGGCTGAAGTGCGCAACACCATGGAGGTAAGTACGGATAGTTGTGGCGGCGAAGTTGCGGCGCTGCAACTCCTCAAGCATGAGCTGACGTAGTTGGTTCACAGAGAATCCTCCTCTGCGTCCCAAACTACCCCGGCAGCCGCAAAAGCCAGCTCAGCCACACGCGAAAGCGTCCGCCGCCGCAGCGGCTTCGTTCAAGTCGGCTAGGCTTCAGGGATCTGATCATCGTTTCCCCCTCGCCGAATCGTCTACTCTGAAACTACGTCATTGCTGAATGAATCTTCCCCCTATTCCGCGCCGCTGGATGCGAATGGTCCCGATGAAAGCCCGTGTCTCCGACCTGACCGCGATCTTTTTTGCTGTCTTCGGCTTCACCTGTTGGGTACTCGGCGACAGTTGCATCAAGTGGGTCGGGCAATATGGGCTGCCACCCGAAGAGATCGTCGCATTCATGGGTTTGTTCATGGCGCTGACGCTCGCGCTGCAGGCCGCTGTGCGCCGTGACCTCGGCAATCTGCGTCCGAACTCGGTGGTGCGCCAGGTGCTGCGCGCCCTTCTGGACATGACGAACAACGTCTGCGTCGTCATTGCCCTGCGCCATCTCTCGCTGACCATGTTCTACATCCTTGTCTTCACCTCACCGCTGGTCATCTCCCTGCTCTCGGCCGTCTTTATTGGCGAACGCATGACCTCGAAGAAGGCTATTGCGATGCTCACCGGCTTCTGCGGCGTGGTGATCGCGGTGGCCCCCTGGAGCCATGCACAGCGCATCGATCTGATCGGCCTCGTCAGTTGTCTTGTGTGCGTCGCCTGCTTTTCGGTCAACATGGTCTGGTCCCGCGTGCTTACGCGCACTGAATCGCCCGAGAGCCTTGCATTCTGCTCCGGACTGGTGACGGCCATCGCCGGTCTGGCGCTGACCAGCTTCCATCCCCAGCCGCTCACGCCCACGCTCTGGTTGGAACTGGGAATGATGGGAGTCTTCTGCGCAGCCGGCACGCTCAGCTTCTATGTCGCCGTGAAGCACACATCTGCCAGCAACGTGTCGCAGTACCACTACACCCAGTTGCTCACAGGCGCGTTGATCTCTTACCTCGTGTGGCACGACAAGCCGGGCCTTCCGATGCTGGTTGGCGGATCGCTGATTATCGGTTCGGGCCTGATGATCGCCCTCGCGGCGCGCAACGCCCAGCCAGCCCTACTCCCCGATATCGCCATCCGATGAAGCCAGCTGGACCACTTTGCCGGCCTGCGCTCCGGCCTTCTGGCCCTGGGAGCACACCAGCAAAGCTGCAATCCAAAGCCGCGCCGAACTCCAGGAACCGGGCACCGCCTTTGATGCCCACGGAGGTCGGCAACTCGGCTGGAATCGCGAGGCAAAGGCCCCCAGGAGTGGTCGCCGCCTCGAACGGTAGAGTCGAGATGTGGCGCGGTGGTTTAGGCTTGGCCTGTCTGTTTCCGGCTCTTTCGTCTGCCGGTGCCTCACTATCCCAGCCATGCTCCGTTTCCACATCCCGCTCGTCGAACCGGACAGGCGCAGTTAACGCATCCGGCTCCCGGAGGAAACATCACGGTTTCGCCCACGAAAAGTTGCGGGTCCGCTCCGTAAGCCGGACCAAACCAAAACGATCGTGCAGGTAGGCGTCCGAGTATTTCCGGCTCGCCAGGCTTGCCTTCTTGTGTTTGGCGCACAACCACTGACGCAGCCGCTTACAGGTGTGGCGGTCCACGGCCCGATAGGCTTTGCTGACCGGCCCGAGACAGAAGTAGTTGGCCCAACCGTTCATCATTTGATTGAGCTTCGTCACCACCGTCTTATGGTCCAGTTGGGTTCTATTGCGTCCCGTTTCGCCGCTGATCGCCTGACAGATGCGGATCACTCGCTTCTTGGCCGGAATCGTGCCCAGATAGGCACGTCCAGTCTTCGGCGAGTAGCAACGACCAAACGTATACCCCAAGAAGTCGAACTGTTCTTCCGGCAGATTCGAGACCCGCGTCTTGGTCTCATTCACCGTCAGCTTCAGCTTCGTCATCATGACTCGCATCGCGGCCAGAGCTTCTTCCGCTCTGCCCCGACAACAGATCACGAGGTCATCGGCATAGTTAACGATGAACGCTCCAAGACGCTCTTCGTACCCCAACTTCTTCCATCCGAGCACGAACCGGCGCATGTAAAGATTGCTGAGCAGTGGGCTGATCGGAGACCCCTGTGGGCTCCCGCGACCTTCGTCCCGATTGCGGGTACTTCGAAGCTTCTTTCCACGCTCGTCCGTTTCCTCCACCGGTGCTTTCAGCCACATCTTGATCAGATGGAGCATGGCGCTGTCAACTACCCGGCGCGCCACCGACTTTAGAAGTTCAGAATGCGGAAGAGAATCAAAATACCCCGCGAGATCTGCGTCTACAATCTCTCCATGTCCAGTGTTAATCAGCTTATGGACGTGTCTTACTGCATCCAGTGCGCTGCGGCCTCGCCGATAGGCGTACTGTTCCGGTTGTAAATCGGCCTCGAAAATGGGGTCGAGCACCAGAACCGCCGCCATCATGACCGTGCGGTCACAGATAGCGGGCACTCCTAACGGACGCTGTTGCCCTCCCGGCTTCGGTATAAATACCCTTCGCACGGGAAGTGGTCGATACGTTCGGCTTTTCAGCATTTGCATCAGTTCGTCCAACCATCGCTCTGCTCCGTACGCTTCGATGTCCTCGAACGTTTGATCGTCTACTCCAGCTGTTCCGCCGTTGGCTTTCGAGCATTGGTAGGCGAACGACAACACGTCCTTCCGGTACACCTTGTCGTACAGCGCGTAGAAGCGAAAATCAGGCGACTTCTTCGCTTTGTCGTGTAACGCTGCCTGTAACTTCTGAACACTTTCTGGGGTTGATAGGCTCATCGCCAATCCCTCCGTCTTCGTCACTTCTTGCGTTGGTTTCCAACTAAGGCTCCTTCCCTCCCCCGGCATTACCCGGCTTCATCGGTACTACGAACCTCACCGCCGCCCCAAACAGCCCAGTCTGGCTCTCACGAGTTACCGGTTGGTCTTGAACTTCCAATACCACTGTTGGGGTTTCCCGTGTTCCTCATGCTTTCCTATGCATGCATGTCGCCGTCACTACCCCGGCAGAAACGATAGACTTTGTTCGCTCGTATTCATCTATCGTTAGCAGCTTTCCCCGAAAACGCAGCGGGTCAGCTTCTGCATTCTCCGTTTCGAGGCTTGCTCGACGTTCACTCACATTGCAACCTACATGCTCACCGAGCCGCTTGAACGGCCCTTTACATCGAAGGCTCCGACAGCTTTGTTACCTCCACCGCCGCTTCGATTGTTACCGGGCGGAACGAACCAGTTCCCGGGTGGGTCTACCTCCCACTGGATAGCACCGGCTTTCACGGCGCACGCGTTTACGAGGACTAATGCCCGCGCCTTGAGCGACAGGTGTTACAGGGCATTAGGATCATGAGCATGACGGGGGCTTCCTGAGCAGGATGAGACTGGCCTGCCCATACTGCCATCGGAGAGGGCGCTCTGGGCGCACAGATGCAGGTAGCCCCATTGCGACCCAAAGAGCCGACGGGTGTAACCTGAATACCTTACATTTAGGACGTCCGAACGCATGGTAACGACGACGATCGAGGCTCGCTGTAACGCCCGGCCCACTCGGCTGGCGTTCATTCTCCCTAGACCAGACCGTGACTTGCTGCTGAATGTCATCAGCCGCGCCACTACCCTCTGGGGCGGCATCTTCAATCCCATCATCATTCTCGACGACGCGACACGCGTGGCCCGCGGCGTCCATTATGAAATGCTGCCGCCTCAACCCTATCTCGAACGGCAGGACGACATTCTCCGCTCTTTCGACCCTGACATTCTGGTTAACTATTCGGATGACCCGTTGCCAGAGGCCCTGAAGCACTTTCAACACCGCATATACCCGGCTGCCCGTCTCGATTGGAATCCGTGGGGCAGGCAAGAGATGTCCTACTTCGTGGATGTTTACCCCATCCTCGATGAATTGTGGGATCGTGAGTTCAAAGGAAATCAGAGCCCGCGGATCAAGCTGCGTTTTCTTGAGAAGACTGCATCGGAAGCGTCGCTCTTCCTCGCCGCGCGCTATGGCATGTATTCGAATGACAACACCTACGAGTTTCTGACAAATAATTTTGCTGCCGAATCCTTTACCTACAACGCCGAATTCAAGGCCGCCCTAAAGCTTGGTGCCCTTCACTCGCCATTAAGCGTTACCGGTTTCCACTGCATCACGCGCCGACAGCATGTCCACTCCCATGCTTTCTTCCTGCTCAACCCGGAAGATCCATTCGACGTGATGGAGTATTGGAACTTGAGGGCGGCGGGAGTTGCGCTGCTTCCGTTCACGCGGGAAGACTTCAAGGAATTTGAAAACCCCATTCGCGAATTCGGCGCGGCGTCCGCCTACCCGATCAACGACACCATCACCAACATGCCGACCATCATCAAGGCTCCCAGCATCACCGATGAAGAGCATGAAGAGGTCACCCGATGGATCGGCGTTCAAGGGTTGGTCACGCAGCTTTCCAGAATGGGTTGGGTTCCGCATAGCCGCCGCGATATGTACGGGGTTGGAAACCAACTTGAGGTTGATCCAATCCGTGCATTTGAAGGAAACGCGGTGAGTGTTCTGGATGAGGGCCATGGCAAATTGCAGGGTCCAAAGCCAAGCTTCCTGACCAGCCAGCACAGCAATCAACATTGGTCGATGGACATGTCGTTCTACACATACGGCAACAAGACCGCCAGTTACAAGTTGCCCTGGCTCAACTCAGGTTGCGATGCGCTCGTCCGGCGCAAGATCGGATCGCATTCGGAAATGGATGCGACGCACGTCTCACACGAAGGCATGGTTTCGCAGCATGACGGAGACGATGGCGATGTTCGGTTGAGTCCGATCACATCGATAGAGGTCGTCAAAACATTCCTTCAAGGATCGGGCATCGAGTACGTTCAAACCAGCGTTCCGGGGCTCGCGCTGGCTCGCATCCTCGAAATGATGGGCAGTTTTCATAGCTGCGAGGTTTTTCAGAATGATGCGATCCGGCAGACGCTGGAAGATATGGCCAAGGGCGACCCGCGCACTGTGCATTCGGTGAAGATCAGTCTCATCCAAACGCTAAAGAGCTACAAGATTTACGAAAAGCCAGCGTCTCAGGCCGAGAAGGGCGAGAGAGCTGCACAGCTGCTAAACAGGGCGATAGAAGCGAAGCTCTTCAAGGTAGGGCTGGTGTTCCAATGCTCACGATGCCATCGGCGCAACTGGTACGCCACGACGGACTTCACGGACAAGTACAACTGCAAGTCCTGCTTCGCGGCCGAAGACACCCCTCACATCCACGAGCATGACTGGTATCTGTCGTCGGACGGCTTGTTTCGGAGCGGGAATAAGCTTGACGGCAACGTCACGGTTTTGCTTGCTCTGAATTTCTTCGAACACATCCTCGATCGTGATCTGCAGTACGCGCCTTCTTTCGATTATAAGATTGGCGATAAACCGAATGAGATGGACTTTGGGATCATCAGCACCGGAATGTTTCGCGAAGTCGAGACCATCTTCGGCGAGTCGAAATCAGGCGCTTCGCTCAACGCTGACGAGCGAACCAAGTTGAGAACATTCGGAGAAAAGACCGGCTCGTACATTTGCTTCTGCACGTTGTCGGAAGATTTCAGCGAAGAAGATAAGGATTACTTCCGTGAGCTTTATGAGGCTGACGTGAGAATAATTCTTCTGACAAAGCGCCTCTTGGAGATGGACTACTTCACCCTTTTGAAATACAAGTCAGACAAGCACCCTGGCCGAAGCAAGACAATTCCGGACTGGCTCATGCGGCTCACTGTCATCAATAATCTCGGCGATGACTTCGCAAAAAAGCATCATTTATGGCTCTGATGTTGTGAGCGCACATTCATGCTCGATCCGAACTAGGGAAGTCATCGGTTTGAATAGTAATGTGAAGTCGGCTTTGTAACCAGAATCCATGGCCCGTCTTCGGGTGAGGATCGCAGTCGCAATCGGCGTTCGTGGGGGCTGATCCTTATCAGATCATGGTCCCTCTCCCGCTGGTCCAGGTTCGTGGTCTCCCAAGTGCCCAAATGCCAGAGGTCTGGGGCGCCCATCGGTAGTGGCTAGAATGACTCTCTGACATCGGGGCCATCTGCCCACTTCGCTACGGAGCCGGTGCTTCTGGAAGAAGATCAATCGTGTCTCTTATGTAAGAGCTAGGAACGACATTGGCCAAATCCAAGCGTTCATCTTTGTACGCGGGTACGATCGACGACTGCTGCTCTATTAGCAAGCCAATAACCCCTTGGTCCAATTCCCCTCCATGAATGAATCCGCCATAAGCTCTGTTTACAAAAGAAAAGTAGACTGGGCCGCCACTGTTCCCGGGAAACACATGAAAGGCGAAGGCGTATTTTTGGACTGATTTTGAGGGAGTAATCGGGTAGGAAGCCAACGTGCCCGTTCTCAGCACTGGAAAAGTATTGACATTAACGAAGAGCGGAAATCCTAGACAAAACAACTCGTCGCCCGGATGCACTGCAAGACGGTCCAAATCCTCATCCGTGGTCAACTGGCCAAGTGATAACAATTCAGTGACACTGTCGCTGGGAGAATTGATGAACATCGCGGCAACATCCGCATTCGAATTCTTGGCGTACAACTTCTGCCCATTGCGTCGGATTTGTATCGGCGTCGGCTCGGGGAGGAAATGTCCTGAAGCATCCTTTTTTCGAAACATCACCGTAGCAGTGTCGCCAACAATTTCATCCAGCACGTGGGCAGCGGTGACCAAAACAACCCAGGACTGTCCCGGATGATCTCTCATCGGTTTGCCTACCAAAAACACCGTACCGAATGTTGAGGTACTGGGCGTTGCAGCAGGGCCAATAATTTCGAAGGTGCTGTTCATCAATTTTGTGTTGATGTCGGGTGTTCTAGCCGCGATGGCCTGTCCGTTAAGATTTCCTGCCAGTACGAGAAAGCTTAGCGCATGACCAGTGATGAACGCCTTAATTCTCATGGACTACCTTTCGCATGCGAAGTTCGGAGTAGGTCATAATCCGCTAATGGGCGGGGCTAAGGTCTTGATCTTGAAGCATGATAGAGCGCGGACGCTCCTTTCGGGAATATTACTCCCGAAAAGTCGCCTTGCATTAACCGAAACCTGGCTTCTGAAAGCTGGTTTGATGCTAAACAACCGCATCAGGAACTGACCCCAGCCCGCCGTTCCGGCCCTCAAGACCACGGCACCCTCCACAGTCAGGAAAAATGCGGAAATACCATGTATTTTCGGCGCAAAATGCGTGTTTTTTGCACGTTTTAGGCCTGTTTTACGACGTTTTCGGGTAGTTCTGGACAACCCTTCCTCAACTTTCGGCACTTTGTTAGCAGCCAGTTTGCCGATTTGGGTGGCTTGAAAGGTTAAGTGCTCGAAGAAGTACAACCCTATAAGCGAACATTTGCGCATGAATCGCAACCCTATAAGCAAACCTTTAACGTTAATGTAGAACCATCTGAGCAAACCTTTCAGGCCATGCAGGAGGCCCTTTTCGTCCCGCATCTGCCCATGCCCTGGCTCGGTTCAAGAGTGAAATTTGCGGGAGTTCAAAACCGGTGCCGAGCGATTTCCTGTCCAACCGGCGTATCTGGGTACGAATCTGAATTTGCTGCTGGGCAGGGCTCGTCTGCGATGCGTACATTGGGTTTGAGGTGTCTTATGACCCAACCCAACAGCGGCATCGGCAATGTCACGACGAACACAGGGCTCGTCGAAATGGCAATGGCCTTTTCCCGCAGCCGAGTGCTTTGCGCGGCTGCACGTCTCGGCGTTGCCGATGCACTTGGAGACGAAGTGCGCAGCGTTACCTTCCTTGCCGAAAAGTGTCAGGCAGATGCCAATGCGCTTTACCGCCTGCTTCGCGTTCTCGCCAGCATCGGCATCACTGAGGAGACGACGCCCGAACACTTTCGGCTGACTCCTTTTGGCAAACCGCTGCGGAGGGATGTGCCTCAGTCCGCTTGGCCAGCTGTCATATTCTGGGCGGACCTGCTTGCCGACAGCTGGTCCCTGCTTACCGACTGTGTTCGGACCGGTAAGCCGGCCTCTCAGGTCCGCGATCCGAAGATCCCTTCTCGCTGGTCGCAGGATGCCGAAGCTGGTTCTATTTTTCGCGCAGTGATGGGCACGGCTCCGGCAGAGGATTATGCGCCTATCGCCAACGCGTGGGATTTTTCGCGCGCGATGGTGGTTGCCGACCTCGGAGGCGGGGGTGGATCGCTCATTCTTGCAGTCCTTGGACTCAACCCACATTTGAGGGGCATGCTTGTGGACCTCGAATCCAGCGTGGATGCAGCCAAATCTCGCTTCGCGGAGGAAGATCCTTCCTCCCGATGCGAACTTATTGCCGCAGATTTGATGCAATCGGTCCCGGCGGGCGCCGATGTCTTCATGCTCAAGCATGTACTGCACGGGCGTCAGGACGGGGATGCTTTAACGATTCTCAAGAACTGCCGCGCGGTAATCCCGCAGAACGGCAGTTTGTTGATCGTTGAATTCATCCTTCCTCCGCTCGTCTCGCATGCAGATCCACAACTGGAAGGCCACTTGATGAGCGATCTCAACATGCTTGCTGTCACCGGCGGTAAAGAGCGCAGCGAGCGTGAATGGAGACCACTTCTCGAGGCAGCGGGATTCAACCTGACCCGGGTATACCCAGTTGGAGAAGACAATCTGATGGTTCGGAACGTCGGCATACTCGAAGCAAAACCGGCTTAGGGACAATCGCAATCAGCTCCGAGCATTCGGTTGTTTCGGAAATATGCCGGATGATCAGTAATGTGAAAGTCGGCTTGTCGGAAGGTATGTTCTCGTTTGCCTTCGATAGTTGACGAATAACAAGTCTCCCGATTTCAATTGGAATCCATCTGCGGCAGCGATGCAGTGAATCCATGAGTAAGAATTGAGATCCGCTCACCCTTCACAGCCGGACCGTAGAGCAGCGGGCGTGGCTGATGATTCCAGAGCATGTCCATACGAGGCTCCGAGCATTGCGCCGTAGGTAGCCAAGCCCATAGATTTCATCTTCCCCAACAACCCACTCTGTTCTTCACGAATAAGGAAGCGAACAACAGCACGCTCCTGGCCGCCAGCGGCCAGGACGGGAAACGCGTCGCATATGAGTAGTCCATTGCATATCCAGATCACACCGGATCCCGGCGAGGAAACAGATCCTCATGATTCGATCATTCAATCACTTGATATAGAACTGATGCCGGAAACAAATCATACCCAGCATGGAGAGACTTCCATGGCACGAAGTCTTGAAAGCACGTAGAACAGCCGGGGCTCAGGAGGCACAGTTTCAGAGGCCAGCCAGGAGTCAGATGGAGCAGTTTTGAGTGCCTACCGTAACCGGATGGAACCAAGTGGCGCAGTTTTTGGCATGTGAGACGGACCCGAACTGGCGCCGGGACAGTGATTTTTGACTGCCAGACAATGCTATCTACAAATGGTTCATATGCATGAATATAGTCAAGTATTGTCCGCATAGGCGGTAGCGGATTCCAAAGGTGGCGTTTAAGGGGAAACGATGTTTCCCCCTGGTCTCGGATGCAAAACGGGATTGTGTTTCCACTTCTCTGCTTCCGATCCATAGAGGGCGGCGTCTTCGGCATGGCTCTTGTGCAGGAGGCTCCAATGTGGGCGCCATTTCTTGATGCGGCTGCCTTCGAAGGCAGTTGAGCCCACTTCCCACCAGCCACGGTCTGGCGAGTGCTCCACGAGCAAAAGCCCCAACTTCCCGAAAAAGCAGCCTGAACAATGCCTCCTTACCCCGTTTCAGAAGGGGGTCCAACACCCCCCCGTAAACCCCATCAAATCAACGGCCGGATCTCCCCGATCCGGCCGTTTCAAAAGGTAAGGGTTGTGGCACAGTCTCCTAGGAATGCTCAGACACAACTTCTGGATCACCCGTCACCTGACCGCAACGCGGAAATCGTAAACAGCCAGTCGTCTTAGTTTTCAATAAGTGGTAAGGGGATCTTCCAACAGTTGACCCGGGACTGGATGTAGGTTAAGTCTCGGTTTGCCGACGTGCGCCCAAGACCTTGTTAACGCGATCTACAGAACGGAATCCCAGCTCGTCATATACTCAAGACCGTTTCTTTATGTCCCGAGCCTATTGGAAATCAATAGACCGGCTTAGTGTCTTTATCGTAAGGCTGACCGAACTTATTTGGATGGTCTTCGTTGCGTTGCGAGGTCGCGGGAATATCGATTTGGCCAAGGTCGCTGGCATTTGGGGTTAAATGAATGTGCCGCGTGTACTTCTCCAAGACAGATTCCGGAACTCCTTCTATCCACAGATGCAATTCGTATTCTCCGGAAGCAACGTCGCGAAGGTGAAATGCTCCGCTGGAATCTGCAATCGCATAGAGAGGTGTGGAGAGCGCCAAAACCACCGCGCTCATCTCTGGATGAATGTTGCAGAAGATATACGATATGCCTTCGCGCGAGAAGGTGACTGCCTTAGTGGAACCGGCTTCGTAAAGACCGAGATCGAAACGCTTGCCGTCGAAGAGCGAGAAGACATTATGAAAGAACGGATCGGCGTTGGGGAACTGCACAGCTGTGCCGACGGGGACAACCAACAGGTGCGGCGTGAACATGCGGTTCTTTTGCAGCAGCGTGTCGTTTCCGTGAGCGGGAAACGCTGGAGTGGGAGTCTGCTGCATAGGCTTCAGCCAGAAGACTGCGGGCGGGATGGACTGTTTTGAGTGTCCAGTTAGAACAAGGCGCAATTGCACGTCTGCGGTCGTGGCCGTTTGAGCATGCATCAGCGCCGAACCCAATACCACGGGCAATAACAACCATTTCGTGTACTTCACCCTCGCGATCAAAACTTGTACCCCGCGGCGACGCCGATGATATTGGCGGGGTTGGTTGTGCCGATCACGGGCGAACTCAAAAGGCGCCGGTACTCCAGCGAGAACAGTAGATAGGCGCTGGGGCTATAAATCACATTTGTGGTATAAGTGCGATTGCGGGTGAGGTTCTGATAGATAGCGTTGGCGGTGCTAGCAAATGGCCTCAGTTGACCGGCAGGAATATTGTCGATGCCAAATGCAGCATTAAACTCAAGACGGGCACTTGCGCGTTGCTTCAATTGCGCCCATCCGCCAACGTCATCGAGCGTTTGATAATACACAACGCCCGGAGTGTTGGGATCGGTTCGGACCAGATAGTCCTTGTAGGCTCCGCCGCCAAGGCCACCGAGCGATGCTCCGCGGTAAAAGCTGCCGCTGAATTCTATTCTTCCCGGAAGCGGCTGGCGATAATCCACAGTGCCCGTCCATGCATTCCAACGTGTCCCACCCAAGGCGCGGTGCGGCGCGAAGAACCCGCCAAGGCCAAGCTGAGCGCCTGTCTCGGTCCCGTTACCCAGGAGGGCGATGCGTGTTTCGACGCCGGGCCAGCGACTTTGCTCGGCGGTCGAGGGCTGCGTATTGGTTGCTGGAGTTGAGTTAGAGGGTGTGTTGTACAACACCGGCGGGTTCGCTACATCAATGAGCGCCGCCTGCAGGCGCAGCCTCTGCCGAGTGGCTACCGCGATGTCCTGCGTCACCCCGATCTGCGGATTCCAAGTCCACAGATTGCCCGACCAGGCAAGGGCAGGTATGGCAACGGCAGTGAGTGAGCTGGGAGAAAGCGGGCTGATAATTGGTCGATCGTATGAGAAGAACGCTTCAGTGTGATCCCAGTCAAGCACCGCGTGCGCGGTGCGGAGCCGCAGAATATCGCCGTTGTAGGCTCCGTTGCCGCCGCCGGAAGGCTGCGAACCTCCATTGAAATCGAGGTGCAGATCGGCGCGACTTGTAGCGCCAAAGAGATGCGGCCCACGAGCTTCAAGACCGAGAATTGTCTGCTTGACGGAAGCACCAGTGCTGCCCGCGCCCGGGGAAGCAATAGAGGGGGTAGCAACCAAATCCACCCGGTTCGTGTTCACAAATCCGTTCAGCAGAATAAGGCCGGTCAGCTTTAGACCGTACTTCGAACTGCTTTCAACTTTGGTCTGCTCGTGAGTAGCTATTTGCGATTCCTGCATAGTCTGCCGCTCACGAATCTCATCGACTTCTTTGGCAAGTTGTCCCGCCGCTTGAGTCGCCGCGGTTTCCGCGCCTGCATCAGCAATCTGTTGCTTCAGAGCGGCGATCTGCTGCCGCATCACTTCCATTTGCCGCTGCGACTCTTCAAGCTGGACCTGCGTGCGTGCCATAGTTTCAGTGAGCAGTTCGGCCTGCTTTTCGAGGCTTTGCTGGGTCGGTGTCTGGCTGTGGAGTGGAACCGATGCAGCGCAGAGCATCCCTATGGAGCCAAGGAGCCCAAATCGCAGAACTCGAAATCCATCAGACCGACGCTGTCCGTGCTCGAATCGGATCCGTTTCATTCCGTCACCACTCTTTTCCTATTCTTTCCAACAGAGGATTCCTCACGCAGGACACCGTGTACTACCGACATCCGGAAGATTGTCTCTCCCGGCCGACTGCTGACCAGCACTACCTGGCCCCCGTGTTCGATTGCAATGCAGTGAGCCAACGTGAGCCCGAGGCCCGACCCCTTCTGCTTCCCCTCGCTGACAAAGGGCTGAAAGAGACTGGTGCGAATATTCTCGGGAACGCCTTCACCATTGTCCACTACCTCCAGTACGATGTACTTGCCCACCACCTCGAGGGTAGCAGTCACCTCCGGCGCCACCGTAGCGTTCCGAACTGACTGGCAGGCATTCAGGAGGAGGTTGTAGATGGCGCGTTCAATCTGCTTTTCATCGAGCAGGGCCACCGTGTCAGCGGGATCGTCGAACCGGGCTGTCAGCGTGATGTTGTCGGCATCTGGATGGATGCGAACCAGCGCCATGGCGCGCTCTAGGAGAGAAGACATCAGCACATGGGATCGACGAGTCGCGCTGCCGGTTCTGCTGAAAATGAGCATGGACTCAATGAGTTCGGTGGTGCCATGCACGGCGAGATGAATGTCGGAAAGGATCTCACTTCGCTCGGTTTCCGTGAGCGGCGAAGAAGCCAGGAACTCGGCATTTGCGTAGACCGCCGCCAGATAGTGACGCAGATCGTGCGAGACGGAACTCGCCATGCGACCGATGATGGCAAGTCGTTCGGACTCAAGCAGTGCCTGGTTTGCATGCTGGATCTCGCTGCGCATGCCGGCGAAGGCGGTGCTCAATTCCAGCACTTCCCTGGCTCCGCGATTGGGTAACTGATGGGTGCTATCGCCCACACCGAATGCGCGGACACCGGCTGCGAGTTCCTCAAGCGGCCGAGTTACAGCCCGGGATAGCGCGATCATTAGAACTGTGCCGAGCAGCAAAGCGAGAAGTCCGGCAAGAAGCACGAGGCGATCGATCTGCCGAATGGACTCCTCAGCCGGATCGAAGGATTTGAGCACGACGAGTTGCAGTGGAGCCGTGGCACTCGAGGAGAGATCCTGCGATGCCGCGAGATATCGATCGCTTCCGAGTTTCAAAGAGACGGCTGACGTTGGATCGCGCGAAACGGGCAGAGCCTTCGCCATCAGCGCGTTCGAGAGGGACGCAGGAAGAGTGCTAGCCAATGTGCGGCCGTTGCCGACAAATGCGACTTCGACCGCGGTGTCCTGGCTAATTGCCCTGACCATGGTGTGCTCGATTGCGTAGCCGCTGATCACATAGCCGAGGAGTGTTCCGCTCTTTTCACTGCCGAAGTATATCGGCTGCACGGAACAGGCATAGAGCCGGCCTTCAGTGACCAGATAATGCACCGCAGGCGTTGTGAGCAGGACTTGCAGGTTGGCACGAAGAACTGCGTCGGAGTGCGACTCGCCTATGTAAGCCGCTACAACACGGCCCCGGTTGTCACCGAGCGCAAACAGGTCGTTGCCACTGACTCTCCAGAACTCCGTGCCCCCGTCTTCAATTGTGCGGAGATCGCTCGTAGTCATGAGGGCTTTGAGGCTGGGCAGGTCAGCCAGGAGCGCATTCTCGCGTTCGAGAGCATTCAATCGCTGCGCCTGGAGATTCTGAAAGGTGAGAACAGAGTGTCGGAGGTCTTTAGAAAGGTCGTCGGTGATCTGCACCAGGAGCCGATTGCGCACGAGCCATAGACTAGCTAAGGTGACACTGACGATCACCAGCGCCATGGCTGCGACCAGCAGCACGCGTATTCTGAAACCCTTCTTTTGCTGCATGAGGACTGCTCCCTGGGTCACAACAGAATTGGCTGCCTGGTTCGCACCTGTTCTAGGGGATGAACTTGTACCCCGCGCCATACATTGTTAGCAGATGCCGGGGATTGGCCGGGGCAGGCTCGAGTTTCTGCCGCAGCTTCAGTATTTGGTTATCCACGGTTCGAGTCGTCGGGTAAGAGTTGTAACCCCACACTTCATTCAAAAGCAACTCGCGGCTAAGGACGCGTTCGGAATTCTCGGTGAAGAATCTGAGCAGCTTGAATTCGTGCGATGTGAGCGTGACGGGTATCCCAGCGCGCCGTGCAGTCATCTTCTGAAAGTCGATTTCGCAGTCGCCAAACCTATAAGTCGTGGTCGGCGTCGTCCGGTGACGACGGCGAATTGCCGCCTGCACACGCGCCATCAGTTCGCGCGGACTGAACGGTTTGGTGACATAATCGTCAGCTCCAAGTTGGAGCAGGAGCACCTTGTCCACTACCTCAGTGATGGCGCTCAAGACGATCACCGGAGTGTCGGTCGAGATCGTTTTCATGCTTTGGCAAACGTCGCGACCAGATATCTGGGGAAGGATCAGGTCGAGGACCACGGCGGTGGGGCGGTGCGTGCGAAAGGCCTCGAGTCCGGCCTTTCCGTCGCCTGCAACAACCACTGAGTAATTCTCTTTGACGAAGATGCGTCGAAGGATCTTTTGCATGCCAGGGTCATCTTCTACGACAAGGATCGTGCCTAAATGGACTCCGGGCACAGCCTCGCTTGTGGGAGCAATCGGCAGTTCCATATCCGTCATCATAAGTTACATTTTGCTCCCGAAGACGATGCAGTTACAAGATCGATTTTAGAAATGACAAAGTATTGACAATTTGCGATAAGCCAGCGATTGGAGGGGCTTTTTTCGCGCCAATCTGCGATGGGGAAGCCAGGGGGTCAATTTCTCCTATCTGCCAGGATCCGCCGCCAGCGCATGCATTCTATTGCATAGGGAATACTTGTCCTCAGGTGAAATTTCAAACGCCTGAGCGCATATCCGGCTTCAAACCGGTAACGCATCAGGCGGGCCGGCAACCGCTCTTCTGCCGGCCTATGCGTAATGCGAACCGGCCACCAGTGAAACGGCAGCAGGAACCGCCATCGGGAGACCTGTTTCGGATGGCCCCTGGTGGACAGTTGCTGGCGTAGAAGCATATAGAGCTTGCTCGCCTGGAAATCTGCCAGCAATACCCGTCGGCCGTAGGTTTCAATCCACAGCCGCTCTGCGCGCGGCAGGCGGTCCATTAACCACAGCAACAGCTCCCGCGGCGCGAAGTCGCCAAAGAGCAGGGTCGCAAGTAAAGTAACCGCTCCTAGAGCCACATCGGCCCGCGGTTCATCGCAGGCAATTGACTCGACATCCTTCCAGAAGGCAGCATCGTCGCGGCGCGCCAGCACATTCCGCCAATACTCCAGCAACCATTGAGCACGTGTGTGCTCGCTACAAAGGTGGTTGAAGATGTGGAGCGCCTGCTGCACAAACAAGTCAGGAGGCGAGAGAGCCGGAAACTCGGACCCCTGAATGAAGCGAGGTCGTGCACGTGCTAGCCGGTCCTCAAGAACAGCCGCGCCACGCTGATCTGAGGCGGGGAGAAGATGCAGTTCCACCATTCGCTGCGGCCGGACTTTGTAGAGGGTGTCCATCTTCATCGTTCTTTCGACTCCTGCCGTGAAGCACCATTCCTGTTCTTTGATGGATTCGAGGACATACCCAAAGCCAAGCAGGATGTCACGCGCGGCAATGGCGTCCGAACTCCGGATCAAAATGTCGATGTCCATCTGGCAACGGAGCGAGATATCTGGAACTGATTCGGGAGAGAGTGTGATGCCCTTTAGAAGAGCAAATGAAACGTTAGCCCGCCTCAACTCGCTGGCTATGGCAATTGTCTCTTGAAAGAGAGCTGACGAACGCTCGCGATTGTCAGCGAGGTTTCGCTGGAGCCGTTCAAGGATGGGATTGGGGAGGCAGTTTTGGACGCCGAGGGAAGTGATTCGGTCAAGGAGATAGAGGGCAAGGCCGGTGAGGTCGAGCCAGCGCAACGTCCTTTGCCAATCGCGCTCGGTGAATTCTCCTAGCTGGGTGGCTACCGCGGAAGCCGGCTCACAGAAGGACGCAAGGACTGCCATCTTGAGGCGCGCCCCGCGAGTTGTGCCTCTCAATTCCAAACCTATCCCGCCTGCTTCCATGCTGCCCTTAGTGGCTGTACATCTCGGGCTCGCCCTGACTGCCGGCGGGCGGCAGATGACGAAGAAACACGACGATCAACCATATCTCTTCATCGCTAAGCGTGTCCTTTGATCCGGGCATTCCCGAGGGCCAGATACCGTAGTCGATCACCCATTTGAGCTGACCGTCCGTATAACTCTGCACGTCCTTTGAAGCGAGCGAGGGAACCGGAGGCGACATATGTTCCACGAAAGGGACCCCCGTATTCTGGCCATCCATTCCGTGGCAGGCGACGCAGTAATGCGTAAAAGCTTCTTTGCCCTCGGCAATAGAGGCAGCGGTGACGGGCTGAGGATTCTTTTCCGACTTGTTCCCCACCAAGACGTGCAGCTTGGCGTAGGTCACGACCCGCGTCTCGACAGCGCTGGGCTGATTCGCCTTGCATCCGGCGAGCACGAGAACGGCCGCGAGCCAAGTGATAAAAACATGGGAGCGCACGGTCACTCCACCACACGAATAGTAAGTGTCATCTGGCCGTGACCGGAACCACAAAAGACTGCGCAGTGAGCAAAGAATATGCCGGCCCTGTCGGGCGTAAAGCTTGCTTCGGTTGCGGCGCCTTTCTTGATCTTGAGGTCGAGATTAAGTTCACGGCAACGAAGACCATGCGCCACGTCGGCGCTCATTAGCACAAGCACTACGGGCTGGCCTTTCTTGAGCGTGATCTCGGCTGGTGCATAGGCGAATCGCCTGGCTGTGATTTCTATTCGATTTGGGGTGGTCGGTACATCACTTGCATGACCCAGAGCAGCAGTACAAACCACGATGCAGGACAATATTGACTGTAAGATGCAACTCCTCTTCACATACCCTCCGTTGTAACGAACCTTGTTTTTTTGTGGATTCAAACACTAAAGCCGGAAAGGTGACCTGTGGTCGATCTAGATTCGGCATCGGCATTCTAGTGCCGAGAGCCATGAATCTGTTCTCACCCTAGCGAACGGTATCCGCAAACGTGTCAAGCACCTGTAAGCCGATTGTCAAAATCTTGTCGCTGTCGAAATATGAACTAAAATGCAGCCCCTGAACCTGCATCGCTGGATCAGAAGCCACATTGATCAATGCCTATTCGACGGGGCGCGCGCCTTTCACGACATTTACATTTCTCTTACAAAGAGAAGACGACGCGCTGACACCCCACAATCGAGGCCACGCTAAGGTGTGACTATGTGGACCTTCCCAAAGTTCCTAGTGAGAGCGAACGGCCTGACCTCAGCAGCGCTTCTAGTCGTTGCTTTCGCGACTTTTGCTGCAAAATGTACACCAGCGCAAAATACACCTTTGATCTCCGGCGGTGCCGAATTCCTGACCAACACCAAAGGTGGAAGCACGTCTTACATCGCGACGGTCCAGCCGCTGATCGCCGCACCACTCGGGCCTCATTTATTGGTAGAGGGACGCGCGGCCTTCCTCCAGGACTTCTATCCCAAAGGCGCCGGACAAACAGGATATGGGCGTCTGCACTTCTCTGCCCTGACCTACCTGCAACTCAACTATCTTGCCGGTTCGCATTTGACAGTCGTCGCTGGAGAATTTCTCACGCCCTTCGGCACCTATAACGAACGCCAGACTCCCATATGGATAAGTAACTTCCAGGACGCTCCACTGATCTTCAATCTTGGAGTCGGCACCGGGTCGAGTGTAGGTGGAATGCTGCGGGGATCGGCTATATCAACTCCGAAGTTCTCCATCGACTATGCGGCGTACTACTCTGCGGCAAGCTCCAACCCGAGCTTCCACTCGAGGCATGCCTGGGGCGGAAGAGCCAGCGTCTACATTCCGCAAAAGCGCCTCGAATTCGGAACCTCCTACGCGCGTTTGACCAATAAGACTGCGGCCATCGACATTGGCGCTCACCTATGGTGGGAACCGGAAAACATCCCCATCAAGCTTCGTTCGGAGTATGCGCGCGGCGCGCACTCGCAGGGCTACTGGGTGGAAACGGACTATCGCTTCACCAGATCCGTTGGTGCCGACACCGTGCTTGGCAGAGTAGAGCCTGTTGTTCGGTGGCAGCAAACATTCCGCAACAGCCCCAGCTCAACTGATGGCCTCCCTTCTGCAGACACACAGCGCGTCGATGGCGGCCTCGACTTTCACCTGCCTCACGAGGTCAGGATCAATACCAGCTATTCGCGCCAGCTCTCTTCTACCGGGAACACCAATATCTGGGAGACCGGCATCGTCTATCGCTTTCTATTTCCCACCTGGAGGGGCAAGTGATGAGCTTTTGGAAGACCCTGGCACCAATCCTGCTGCTCACTACGTGTTTGCCGATTCTGGCCTACGCGCGTAACAACTCTTCAAACTCGAACGGCGATACAAAAGAGAACAAGCGCACGCGGCAGGGTGGCGAACGGCAAAGCGATGGCGAACGAAAGTTCGCGCAGAACTGCGGCCGCTGCCATAACCCTCCGGAAGGATTCTCCCCCTTTATCTCCGGGACGATTGTTCGTCATATGCGCGTGCGTGCGGCGCTCAGCAAACAGGACGAAGAGGATATCTTGCACTTCCTGAATCCCTAAGCAACCAGGCCCAGTGGCTCTCTCCCGTCATGAGGCCGCCGAGATGGAAATGAATTTTTACGGGGCTTACACTACTCGACACAAGAGCCCCGAATGACAAAGGAAAGACAGTCCGATGACAAACTGCCGGCATGTCCAAACATATGCTGGCATCGGCTACAAGAACATCTGCAATAGAGGTGACCGAATGAGTTCTCGCAGTCTACGGCGTTCGACAAGTGTATTGACGGCAATTCTTTTCGCGATCACCGGAGTTGCTTTGAGTCAAGCCCCTGGCACTGGAGCAATTACTGGCACGGTAAATGATCCTGCTGGACTGACTGTTTCCGGCGCGAAGGTGTCGGTAATAGGCGACTCGACCGATCAGGAAAGAACAGTCCTCACTGCGTCAACCGGGACGTTTACTGTGCCGCTTCTTACGCCAGGCTCCTACACCGTGAAAGTGAATGCCTCCGGCTTCGAAGAGAAGATCGTGCATGCGGTTCCCGTCGTAGTGAGCGAAACCAGCGCAGTTGAGTTCCGCCTGTCGGTTGCTCACGTGGGCGTCAGCATCCAGGTGGAACCGAACATTGAGATGGCGCAACTCGAAAGCTCCACTCTTGGACGAGCTCTGGATCAAGGAATGATTGAGGCAATCCCTCTTTCGAACCGCAACTTCACGCAGATTCTCGCGCTCTCTCCGGGCGTGGTTGTGGCTCTTCCTGATGCGACTGCTTTGGGCAAAGGCACGCAGGATGTCACTGCCAATGGAAACAAGACGACCGCCAATAACATCCAGTTCAACGGAATTGATGCGAATAACCTTTCCCAGAATTCAGCCGCCAACGACGGCGAAGAAGTAGGTGTGGCGATCCCCGCACCGGACACGATTGAAGAGTTCAAGGTGCAAACCGGCAACTACGACGCCACCTACGGCAGAGGTACCGGCGCGAATGTAGACGTGATCAGCAGGACAGGGAGCAATCACTTTCACGGAACGGCCTGGGAATTCCTACGGAACGACGTCCTCAACGCGAACGACTTCTTCTCAAAGCGAGCTGGTCAGCCTCGGCCTGTGCTCAAGCAAAACCAGTTTGGAGGCGCGATTGGCGGACCCATCCGACGTAATAACGTCTTCTTTTTTGGGGCGTATCAAGGGCTCCGCTCTCGTAATGGATATGGGTTAGGAGGCAAGGACACGGCGGTTCTTCCGCAACTTACTGCGAATCGATCTGCGGCCACTTTGGGGGCACAATTCTGCCCTTATGCGACCTTCGCGGGCGGAACACAGGTTGCGTGCGATGGATCGAACATCAACCCCGTCGCACTTGCATTACTGAATTTCAAATTTCCCAATGGTCAGTTCGCGATCCCGAGTCCGCAAATAGCCCTGCCTGTTACCGACCCGACCCAGATTCCCATCGGAGAGTCGACCTATTCGATTCCAGCCGAATACAACGAGGATCAGTACACGGCGAATTTCGATGATTCCATCACGTCAAAAAACAACATGGCAGGGAGGTTCTTTTACTCGCGAGCCCCAACTGTTGAGCCGTTCTCGCCCAACGCTGCAAATGTATCGGGATGGCAAACGAATGAACATGACCAGAATACGATGCTCGTGCTTTCCGACACGCATGTATTCAACTCCAATCTTGTGAACATCGCCCGCTTCGGTTTCATGCGTTTCTATGGTGTGTCCGCCGTTACAAGCCCCATCCTGGCTTCGGATATTGGGACGCAGTCTCCGACGGGGCTCTCCGGCGGCAGCATTCCCGCCCCGGGCATCACTGTGGATGGGCTGTTTACCATCGGCGATGCCGGCACGCCCTCGCAGTCGCAAGTCACAAACGGCTTCATTTGGCAGGACACTGTTGCACACACACGCGGTCATCATACGATGCGCATGGGAGCGGAAGTGAAGCGACTGCAAGTGATGGTAGCTGCCCCTTACTCGACCGACGGACTCCTCGACATTCACACGTTCAACGATTTCCTGCTTGGCCAAAACGCCGCACAGAATCGAAGTCCACAAGGATTCAGCAATGTGACGTTTAGTGGTGGTAGTTCCGGACTCTTCAGAAAGGACGAACGCTACATCGACTTCGCTACCTTCTTTCAGGACGACGTCAAGGTAACCAATAACCTGACAATTAATGCGGGGCTACGCTATGAGATCTTCGGCGTTCCGTCTGACATTCACGGCAGAATGGTAACCTTCGATCCAAAGATCGCGAGTCCGTCCGCACCAGCGTCCGGGTCCTTCAGCGGATTCGTCGTGCCATCCAACTTCCCAGGCACGATACCAGCGGGCGTCATCAAATCATCGCTCTCCGGTATTTGGCCGACAAACCACGAGGACGTTTCTCCACGCTTCGGCTTCGCACTGAGTGTGGCGAACCGTCCGACTATAGTGATGCGCGGCGGATTTGGAATCTACTTTGACAGACTGTCCGGCGGACTGGCAGAAAGCCTCGTTGCCCAGGAGCCTTTTTCAACGCAACGATTCGCTTTCGGCGCAGCAAACAGCGGAGCTACCTTGCAGCAGCCTTTCAACCCGATCTTCCCGAGCCAATCAAGCTATCCCCTCTTCATCCCTCGTATTCCGGGCGGCGGACCGAGTGCAAGCGCCGTCTCGAGAAATATAACCAACCCCTACACTGAGGAGTTCAACCTAAACGCGCAGATTGCTTTCGCTCGTGACTACCTGTTTGAAGTCGGCTACGTCGGAAACAGAACGCTTCACTCCTCCGGTTCGCTCGAATTCAACCAGGCACAGCTTGCGAGTCCCTCCAATCCAATCAACGGGGTAACTACTAACTCTGCGAACAATGTTGTTCAGCGTTTGCCGTTTTCCGGCATAAGCTCTGGTTCGCTCTATGCGCAGACCAGATTCATATCGAACTACAACTCGCTGCAGACCAGCCTTACCAAGCGGCTTGGTCACGGTCTGCAATTCCTTGGCAGCTATACCTGGTCCAGAAATCTAAACCAGACCAGTGGTTCCTCCGGGAACGAGGTGTTTGAATTGTGGCTTATGACAAACGATCAGACCAACCCGCGTCAGGCCTATGGGCCGACCGACTTCGACCGCCCTCAAAGAGCCGTCTTGAGCTTCGCCTACAGCACTCCGCATGTAGCTTCTCTCCCCAGCGTTTTGTCCCACGCATTTGAATCCTGGCAGATATCCGGCCTGTTCGTGGCGCAGAGCGGCACGCCCGTCACGATTCTGGACAATGGTGCAGGCTCGGTTTATGGAAACTATCCCTTTGAGAACCGCGCACAGTTCTCAGGGGCGAATCCTTACACGACTGGATCGACTTATTCGCGCGTCCTGAGCCGATACCTGAACCCTTTGGCATTTACATCTGCTCCCGAGGCGCCGTTTGGAACCGGGCCCGGCGATACGGACTTCGGTAATAGCAGCGTAGGTATGGTGCGCGGCCCAGGACAACGGAATCTCGACCTGGCACTTGAGCGCACGATTCCCATCAGTGAATCTCAGAGCTTCCGCGCAAGAGCGGAATTGTTCAATCTCGCCAATACTCCGAATTTTGGGAATCCAAATAACACAGCGGGCACGCCTGGTTTTGGAGTTATCTCGACGACGGTTAACAATCCTCGCGTTATCCAATTGGTGCTCAAGTATCAGTTCTGATCTGCCGTACATACTTTCGAAACTACCCATCATCGAAATCGCGTCACCTCAAGAGATGAAAGCGCTCAATGCTAACGATTGAAGACATAAGAAGTGCCTGTGAACGATCGGAGCCGGTCGTCCTTGAAGATCCGGTTTCTGCGCGCATCGAATTGTCCTTCATACAGACGTTCTACCCGTTAGGCTTTCCTTTGGAGGTCGAGACAAACTCGGAGGAGATACTAACTGCTGTCGCAGAAAGCTGGCATGGGTTTGTGAAGTTATTCGACACGCCCCCATTTCACTGCAGAATTTATGTCCACAAGGGCAGCTCTTCCGAGTGTCCTCCAAGGCCTACCCCGCGAATCCAGGAGCACCTGGCATCGAACATCGCAGACAGCGAGAACTTCTCTATCTCTGATTTTGCCCAGGGTGTCTCTACAATCTGGCTGTCCCAGGCTGCAGTGGCGCACCGCAATTACCTTCGATACTTCTTTCTTGAATCAGCCGCGCTTCTCCAGATCGCCGCGTCCTACACGACACCAGTCCATGCGGCCTGCATCGATTTGGAAGGTTGTGGAGTTCTTCTCTGTGGTGATTCCGGGGCGGGCAAGTCAACCCTCTCTTATGCCTGCGCCCAAGCTGGATGGACGTATGTAACGGATGATGCCAGCTATCTGGTCAATAGCCGCCAGGACCGACTGGTTGTCGGCAATTGCAGCCAGGCACGGTTTCGCCCAACGGCACAGCAATTCTTTCCGGAACTCGCGAGCAGAGAAATTACTCGGCGCGGGGAAATTGGCAAGCCCTCGATCGAGCTTTGCACCGCGTCGATACAACACATCGCAACATCCTATCTATCTCGTGTGAACTACGTCGTGTTTCTGAACAGGCGAGAAATCAAACGCCAGGAACTGGTTCCTTTCCCTGTTCAAGTAGCAAGGCACTCGATGCTACAGAGACTTTTCAGTCTTCCAGAGACAATGAGGACTCAAAGATCGATGATCGACAGGCTTCTTTCATCGGGCGCACTCGAACTTCGATACAACGATCTGGAATGGGCGATTGAACGGCTAGGCCGCCTAGCAGTTGAGGGCAAATAATCGTGTTGCCAGCTAATACTGACGTCCCCGGCTCCGGCGCTCTCGCCAGAATACGGGAGTATGCGGAGTCTCGCTGGCTCGGCAAACGATTCAGCGGGCAGTTCTGGGTTTTCTTCTCCGCGGCATTCCTTTATGACTTCGGATTCGGCCTGTATTTCTTTCTCTTTAATCTGTTCCTGGCAAATCTCCATTACATGGAGAACATCCTTGGCCTTGTAACTGGCGCGCTCACAATGGGAAATGTCGCGGGCTCGATTCCCGCCAGCCTGTTGGCCAGGCGATTCGGCCTACAGAAAACGCTGCTAGTGGGATTCGTTGCCGCTCCTCTGATCTGCATTCTGAGAACACTGATCTTTTGGATGCCTGCTCAGATCGGCCTTGCATTTCTCGCCGGATTTGCTCTTAGCACCTGGACCGTTTGCTTTTCTCCGACGGTGGCGAGATTGACGACCGAGGAAAATCGCGTCTCTGGATTCAGCATCGTCTTTGCGACAGGTATCGGATCCGGGACGCTTGCCGGGCTGGTCGGCGGATATCTTCCCGAGTTGTTGAAAGCTACAAGCAGAGCACCTCAACTCGCGGGCAATATTCGCGTCGTATTACTGGTTGCCTGTGGAGTCACGATGCTCGGAATTGTTCCGATCCTGAGACTCCGCCTCGGTCCGGCTGAACGCGCAGAAAAACGAACTTCCCGGCTCGTGCACCCTTTCCTGTATCGCTTTCTGCCACCCTTCTTTCTATGGAGCGCTGTTACCGGGTCCTTCACTCCCTTCGCTGCTGTGTATCTTCAGCGGCATCTGAAGATCCCGCTCACAAATGTCGGAGTAATCTTCTCCGCATCGCAGCTTGCACAACTTGCCGGCGCGCTTTTAGCGCCTTACTTCTTTCGAAAGCTGGGAACTGTTGTCGGGATCATGTGCATGCAGCTCGCAACCGCTGTTTCGGTCTTCGCTCTTGGTTGCACGCAGAATATACACGCGTCAGTCCTCTTCTACCTCGGCTTCGTCAGCTTCCAATTCATGAGTGGACCCGGCATCTACAGTTTGCTAATGTCTCGGCTGCCCGATGAAGATCGGAGTGCGGCCTCCGCTATACAGAACATGACCGGGGCTCTGTCACATGCGGGCGTGGCAGTCATTACTGGAATTATGCTTGTTAAGTACGGGTATCCAAAGGTACTGGCTGGCAACGCGGGAGTTGCCGTAGCCGCTGCCCTGCTGCTCTTTCTCCTGCTTCGTTCAGTGAATCGGCAGCCAATGCCCGCGGCTCAGGTCGTGGAAATGGGTTAATCCGCATCTGCTCGCTATGGGTTTGTTCAGGGCCCGCAAAAGCAGGCTGCTCATTGGCAATCATCGGATTGCTGCAGAAACTCGTGAGCCGCTCTACAGATTCCGATCGGGAAGGCGCTTTGAATCGACTACGTTTTACCTTGGTCAAGAACTCGCTTGCTAACATGGTGCGCGTGTGCGCCTCGGCGATTGTCGCGCTCGTGCTGCCTCATTTCCTTACTCGCGCACTCGATCACGATCGCTTCTCTGCCTGGGCGCTCATGCTTCAAATTGCCGCCTATGCGAACTATCTTGACTTTGGTCTCCAGACAGCAGTCGCGAGATATCTCGCGCAGGCCATTGAGCGAGGAGATACTGAGTTCCGCGACAGGTTGACTAGCACTGCCTTTGCCTTGCTGAGTATCGGAGCCTTAATTGCCGTGTTGGCCATTGGTTGTGTGCTAGCGTTCCTGCCTGGTCTCTTTCAACAGGCTCCGGCGTTGCTTATTCCGGAGTTGCGCGGTGGGATTCTCATCCTTGCAGTGTGCACCGCTCTTCTGCTTCCTCTCTCGACATTCACGGGTGTTCTTATTGGCCTCTACCGCAATGACGTTCCGGCGATATCGATTGGGAGCTGGAGGCTGGTTGGCGCGGTCCTCGTCATTTTTGCAGTTACCCACACGCATTCCCTGATCGTACTCGCAGCCTTGATCGGCGGCTGCAACCTTGCGGGCGGCCTGACGCAATATTTCCTGGTGCGGAAGCTGCTGCCAACAATGCGCATCGCCATAAACCTGGCCTCAAGAAACATGGCCGCTGAACTAGCACGCTACTGCAGCACGCTTACCATATGGTCCCTGTGCATGCTTCTCGTCGGCGGTCTGGACGTCACAATCGTCGGACATTATGATTTTGCCGCGGTAGGCGCCTATTCCGTCGCCACCCTGTTAATCGCTTTTCTCACCGGCATCAATAACTCCGTCTACGGCGCACTGCTTGCTCCTTTGGCCGTGCTTCAAGAGCGTGCGCAGCTGCGTCGCATTGGAACTTTGGTTGTCACCGTCACGCGACTTACTTCCTTTGTGGATATTTCCGCGGTTCTCGCTGTATTTCTATTTGGCGATTCCGTGCTTCGCCTTTGGGTTGGGGAGTCTTATGCAATGCAGGCGTTGCCAATCCTCAGGATACTCGTAATGGCAAATGCGATTCGCTTGGTTGGCGCTCCACTATCTGCCGCCCTGGTTGCGACTAACCAGCAGCATTATGGTATCTCCGGCGCGGTCGTTGAAGGCATCAGCAACTTCGCTCTCAGCATTGGCGGCGCCATGCTTGTGGGCGCCGTCGGCGTTGCCTACGGAACCCTTGCTGGCTCATGCATCAGCATCCTCTGGGTCCTACTTTTGATGGTCCGCTGGCTGAGAATGCCGATCGTTTCCAGAGCTGAACTGGTGCTGGAGGGCTGCATACGCCCGGCGCTCTGCCTGTTGCCGGTCATTTTGTGCGTTGTGGAATACGGCGGGCTACCGTGGACCACCTGGCGAAGTCTTGGAGTCACTGTGGCTGTGATCGTGACTGTGGCAATAACCTGGCGATGGGGACGGATGTGGCACAGCTATTCCGAGCCAGCTGCTTGATCTGCAACTGGACGAGAAGGGCTATCGGAGTGCAATGAACTGGACAGAGCTCATTAATCCACCGGTCGATATGAAGCGCATGTTCTGGCGCGGGCTACTTGCGCTGGCGCTGCCGCTTAGCTTCCGTACGTTTCAATTCTTTCCAGGAATGCCCAACGTTCAAGAGGCGTGGTTTGCTCTGTGCTTCCTGATGGTGATAATTGTCTACCCGTTCCTGAAGGTTCGAGGCGGACTCCTGTTCTCCAAGTTTGAACTTTACCTCCTGGCGCTCATGGCCTTCGGCATATGTGTGGCTGCATGGCAGGCGCACCAGGTATTTGGGCAGCCCCTCGTCTATGGAATCTTGTCTCAGCGAGATGTAGTACTGGTTGGGACATGGCTAGTGCTTGTGCACATGCTACGCTGCGAGATGTTAGAAACTTCCGACCTGCAGAAAGTCCTCATCTTTCTGGCCTGGAGTACGTTCGCGCTATTTGGCGCGATGAGAGCCTTTCTATCCCCATCGAGTTTTCTCGAATATGGCGAAGGGTTCGTCACTAGGCCCATGGTTGGAGTCGAACCGAGCTTCAAGTTACAGGAATTCTTCATCCTCTTTGGCGTGTTCTATTACGCCCTCCTCGGAATCAGAACCGGACGGGCCAAGTACTATCTCGCGGCGGTAGTGCTGTTTCCTGTCACGCTTGGTGGAAGCGGCAGAGGAATCGCCGTTTGCGTGGCTGCGACGCTCCTCTACTCCCTGTACCGAATTCGCGGGTTTTGGAAGGCGACTATCGCCGCGACGCAGTTCCTCTTGATTTTCGTCGTTCTATTTGCGGTTGCATTTGCGCTTCTGCCCTCTACGATTATTGCTCGTGTAAGAAGCTTCTCCGATGCGTTCAGTGCCGTCTTCACAGGCTCCGCGACGCAGGACCCATCCGCAAATGCACGGATACTCGAGACTCTCACTTCTCTTCCCTATATCCAGACGCATCCGCTGATTGGCAATGGCGTCGTAAGTCACCAATGGCAAGGGGGCAGCCAGACGGCGCTCGGAGCGTACTTCTTTGTTTCCGATATTGGCATTGTGGGGATCCTATTTTCCTTTGGTGCTGTTGGATTGCTACTGTACCTGTGGCAGTATCGGTTTGCCTGGAACGCGGCGAAAGAGACTCCGCTACCCTTGCAAGGTCCATTCCAAGACGCGACAAAGGCATTTCTGCTCTATTCAGCCATCTACTCGCTCGAGAGCGGGATCTGCGTATGGAATGCGAACGTGACCCTATTTTTTGTCGCGCTGCTTTTCGGAAATTCTGCCAAGGTGTCTCTTTCAAATTCTTGCAATGAACGGAATGGAGACCCATGCGTCCCCCGAAGACCTGCGTTATCAGCGTAAGTTATCGCGGATCGGCGGACACAGCTGCATGCGTGCGGTCGCTATATGCGTCTGCCGTACCAGTCAGGATTATTGTGATTGATACAACTCCAAACGATCCTGGTTTAAGCCGCGCATTGGAATTCGCATCGGACGTGACACTGATCCGTGCCAGCGGCAACATTGGGTATGGGCGCGCTTGCAATCTGGGGATTGAATGGGCGCTCAACAATACCTCCTGCGAGTTCTTCCTCCTGCTGAATAATGATGCCGTCGTGTTTCCGGAGACGATCGGGATTCTCGAGGCGGCTATGCAATCCTATTCTGAAGTTGGCATCATGGCGCCGCGCATCGCGTGCCTCAACAACCCCACCACCCTTTGGTACGGAGGGGGAGAAATCGACTGGCGCCGAGCCAGCGCCTTTACACCCGGATTCAGCGCGGCCGCGGATGCACCGCTTGCAATGACCGAACGCGACGTCACATTCGCTTCAGGCTGTGCACTTTTTATCCGCCGGTACGTTGCTGTCAGGCTGGGCGGCTTCGATACTCGCTTCTTCATGTATGAGGAGGACGTGGAACTTTGCTTGCGAGCTCTGGAAGATGGTATTCGAATTCGGTACCTACCGAAATCCCTGGTGCTCCACCGTGCACAGGGAAGCAGCCGCGAAAACACGAATGACCGAGAGGACTTCTGGTCCTGCAAGAATCCCAGTTTGCCTTTCTATGCATTCCACGTGATGCGCAACCGAATGCTCAATATCAAACTCCACGCCCATGGCTGGCGGAGATTAGTTGCAGTCACATTCTTCCCGTTGATGTTGGTAAGACGCGCCATTCCTTTTTTGGTTGGCGGACGGGCTGACGCAGTCGCAGCCATGTTCGGAGGCGTTGCAGATTCGTTACGAACGGGAGATGGCACCCGATTCGCGCACTCTCAGAACGAGGCATTGAAGGGCACGCCCGATGAGGTCGGAGAATGACGGCGACCTCCTATCGCGGGACGGCGCAAGGTGAAGCAGTCGCAATCATCGAGCCCGTCGGCGGGCACGGCGGTATGGACTACTACGACCAGGGTCTTTGCCGCGGGCTATTGAATGCTGGCTTCCGCGTGCGCTTATACACCTGCGACGAAACCGTGGATCCGGAGATTCCGGGGCTCAGCTTTCACCCTTTCTATCGTGGCGTTTATGGGCAGCGGAGCCGCTGGCTGCGAGCGGTCCGCTATATCAAAGCGACATTCGCTTCACTAAGAAGTGCCGTCCTATCGGGCGCAAGAGTCTGCCATCTCCATGCCTTCAATGACCTGAAAGCCGAATTAGTTGTCATAGCAATGGCTAAGTTGTTTTGTAGAAAAGTTGTCCTAACGGTGCACGATGTAGACTCCCTCGCGGGACACGTAACCGGCAAGAGAATGGTCACTGGATGGATCTATCGCCTTGCCGATCGGGTCATCGTTCATAACAAAGTTTCGTTGAGTGAGCTGACAGAAATCGGCGTGCCCTCCAAGAGAATCACCACCATTCCGCATGGCCACTTCCTGGAAAGCGCCAATGAAATGCCAACACAGGAAACGGCGAGACGAAGGTTGGAAATCGAGCCGTCAGCAAAGGTGGTGCTTTTCTTTGGCCAGATCAAGGACACCAAGGGGCTCGATCTTCTGATTGAAGCTCTGCCTACAGTTGCAAACGAAGTCCCGGATGTTTTGCTTCTAATTGCAGGCCGCCCATGGAAGGCTGAGTTCTTCCGATTCGAAGAACTCATCGACCAGCTGAATGTCCGAGCCCGTTGTCGGCTGCACATCAAATTTGTTCCCAACGACAAGGTAGGGGACTTCTATGCAGCCGCAGATCTGGTGGCGTTGCCTTACAGGCGAATCTACCAGAGCGGCGTTCTTTTGATGGCGATGACTTTTGCCCGACCGGTAGTCGTGTCGGACTTGGCCGGAATGACGGAGATTGTTTCGGACGGAGTGAACGGATACGTGTTCAGACAGGAGTCAAAGGACGATTTGGCGAACGTATTGATTCGAGCCTTGCAGGATGAAGCCGGGCGTCTGCTGCTTTCCGAACGCGCACTCGACTACATCCGTGAACATCACGACTGGGATCAAATCGGCCGATCGACGGCAGAGCTCTATCAAGACGTACTTTCATCATGATTCACAAATGTCAGAGGCCGCCGTCCCACTCGCGCGTTCTCCGTGCCAGCGCTAACTAACCTTCAGGAACTCTCACGGGGTCTCCAACCGGAATGCCGCTTCTGTTTCTCTCCCTGCGACCTGGGCTGGAAACAAGGCCTGAAACTCCAACTCGCTCAGTTCGCCACCTGCATTGACTCTTAGCGCATCCTTCAGCAATCCAAGATAAACATCGGCGATATGGTCCCATTGATAGCGGGATCTGACTATCTCCGAAGCTTTCCTTCCACGCACTTCAGCATTCACGCGAAGTCCGTCAACCGCGCTGACGATGGATGCCAAATCATCGCACGTTGACCAGTGCAGCCCCGAATCTCCGAGCACCTCACGATTGAATGGATTGTCGTGGGCAATCACTAGGTTTGAGCAGGCCATAGCCTCTAGCAGCGATGGGTTTGTGCCGCCAACGCTGTGGCCGTGAAAATACGCACGGGCGTAGTAGCGCAGCGCATTCAATCGGTCGCGGTCAAAGAGAGTCCCTGCAAACCGAATGCGGTCACTGCCAAATTCAAGCAGCTTGCGCACATACGCATTGGGATTCTCTAGATTGCCGAGTACGACGAGGGGCAATGAGGACTTAGCCCGCTCAAAGCCTTCCAGGATTTCCAGCACATTGTTTTCCGGTTCAAGCCGGCAGACGATCAAATAGTAGCCGTCGGGATTCAGTTTCCAATCATCCAGAATCTGCCGTTGCGGCGTCAGTGTTGGAATATCAGCACCATAGGCGATTGTCGAGATCTTCTTGAGACCAGGATAACGGTCGCGGAGGTACTCTGCAATCGTGTCGGCGTCGGCCACAATCCGCGACGCGAAGAGAACACTCGCAGCTTCCGCCACGGCGAGATACATTCGCTGCAACAGATTCCACTTGGTGCGCCTCCACTCCATCCCATCCGAATTGATCCAGACGGCGGCTCCGAAAAGGCGAGGTATCCAGGCGGCAAATCCGGCTCCGACGCCGAGCATATAAACAACGTCAAACTCGCGGCGCGCGTTCCAGAAGCACTTTACATCCCACACGACTTCGGAGAATGTACCCATTACGGGACTCGCGATGTACTTCAGCGTGACGCCCTGATAATCGACATCGTTCGTTGGCGCTTTAGCCGGGCAGAACACGGTGACGTCAACACCTCTGCCGACAAGGCGGATTGCGAGTTGCTCTGCGAATGTCTCGAACCCTCCGTAGCGGGCAGGTACACCTCGCGTACCAAGGATCGCGAGCCTGATCGGCGAATTCCGCCTGCCTGACGCCGTTGTGTGACTGAGAACCTTCGCGCCGTGTTGTTCGCTTCTTTCCGCCGCCTCAAGGGTTCCGATGCCAAGCGTGGATTCCATTATCGTTGTATCCCAGCAGCGCAATACGCTTTTCAGGACAATCCTGAGATCGGAGAGAATTGTTGCGCGTGCCATGTATTCAGTATCGAGCTGTCGCTTTGCGGGAAGGAAGAGGGTGCGATAGCTGGTCTCCAGTTCATGTTTCGGCAAGCGTGCAAGAACCGCTTCTTCGTCGGCGAATGCGATCGTGGCTGCTCCCGTTATCCCTGGGCGGCAACGAAGCACTGAGACCCGGTGTTCCCGGACCTTCGGGCGCGGACCGACCAGGCTCATATCTCCCAGAAGCACGTTAATCAGCTGTGGCAGTTCATCGAGCTTCCAACGGCGAAGGAATGGCCCGATGAGCGTGAAGCGCTGATTTTCTTCTGTCGTAATTGGATGGTGCTCAATCCCTGAGGAGTGGACCAGGGTCCGGAATTTTGCGATTGTGAAGGTGGCACCATAGCGCCCCATGCGTTCTTGAAGAAACAGGACTGGACCGGGCGATGTGAGGCGCACTGCAATCGCAATCATTAGCAGCACTGGAGCCAGCAGCGGAAGTACGATCAGGACGCATACGCAATCGAAGAGACGTTTGGCCCACGACTGCGACCACGCACTTAGCAGCATTCCACGCAGGGGGAGCATGGCGCGTACTGCCATCGTGTAGGAAGGGTCCACTATCGCTGCTTCGATCCAACCCGAGCCTCCACGAATCCTACGAAAAATCGCCCGATCGAGGGACCTGCCTTCGACTGCCAGGTTGGCGTAGAATTCGGCGCTCACAATTCACCTCCATCCGTATATCTCGGTAAAGACCTTTATGCCTCAAAGCAACTAACCTTGTCACTCGTCATCAGCGGTTATCGCTGGAATCTCTTTGTCCCCTGCGCCGCGTGTCGCAATTCCGAATCTTGCGAGCTCTCAACTGCGCTCGCACACTAGTCATTACTGTAATGCAACACTCGCTCGGCGTGCCAATATCGGACATCCAATCACAAGGTACCAAGGCCCTTGAGGCAAATTGTCATAGTATTGTCAAACGTTTGTAACACCCGCACCGTTAGCCGCCAGAGCCGCATATGATAAGTCCGATGGCAGCCATAAGAGATAGCTTCGATTCTTGGGCATATGCGTTTCGAGCGCGCTTAGTGAGTGGAGTGTCGCGCAGAAATCTCGCCGCACCCTCGCTCGCACAAGGCGTCCACGATACGCGTCATGCAAGCCACGCGAAGCACGCTTGCTTCAATCGAATACCGACGGATCGCAGGCTGGTACGGATTGGGCTTCTCTTGTTTACGGCTTCGCTTGCGCAGTTGCTTTCTGCACAGACACCATCTCAATTCAGCAACGCCGAGCCGTGGCAGAACCAGAACACACGAGGCTGCTCTGATCCTTTGATGGCAGGCACATTGGCCTGTCCGACCCAGACTCCAGAAGAGAGCGCGCCGCCGCTAACTCCGCAAACGCGTAACTCCGTGCCTAGTGAATTAGGGGCTCCGACAGGAAGTCGCAATGGAAGTTACACGGACACTGAGTCAGTATCTCCACAAGGAAAGTTGCAGAGTCAGGCACGAGAGACACCGCCTCGGCCCGAGCCGCTGACCGAGTTTCAAAAGTTCATCGCTTCTACAACTAATCAAGTCTTGCCGATTTACGGCGCCAACCTTTTCAGCGGCGTCCCGTCGACGTTTGCCCCGCTCGATCTGGCTCCGATTCCATCTGACTACTCCCTCGGACCTGGGGATGAGTTGCGCATTCGCGTTTGGGGACAGGTGAATTTTCAAATCAACGTGCGCGTCGACCGCGCTGGAGAAGTCTTTCTTCCCCAGGTTGGATCAGTGCATGTTGCGGGGATGCCGTTTTCAGCGCTCGACGCACACCTTCGCAATGCCATCGGGCGCGTCTATCACAACTTTGACTTGACGGTGAATGTCGGCCAGATTGGGGCCACCCAAGTGTATGTTGCAGGGCAGGCGCGGCGCCCTGGTGTCTACACCGTAAGCTCGCTCAGCACGTTGGTCGATGCGCTCTTCGCCAGCGGCGGCCCGTCTGTGCAAGGTTCAATGCGACACATCATTCTGCGCCGCGGCGGCACGGTGGTCACGGACTTCGACCTGTATGGCCTGCTGATTCACGGCGACAAGTCGAAGGATGTGAAGCTCCAGTCCGGAGACGTGATGTTCATCCCACCGACCGGCCCGCAGGCGGCTGTGACCGGCAGCGTGAGGAACGCTGCGATCTACGAGTTACAAGCGAGCGAAACGTTGGCGACCCTGCTCGCTGATGCGGGCGGTGTCTCTTCTGTTGCGGAAGAGGCGCGCGTCTCAATTGAACGTGTTGAGAGCCATCGCGACCGGCATGCGATGGAGGTGGCTTACAACGCCGAAGGCCTGGCGACGCCGATGGCGGATGGCGACCTTGTTCGTGTTTATTCGATCATGCCCATCTACAGGCAGACAGTGATTCTGAGAGGCAACACCGCCAATCCGGGCAGATTTGCCTGGCACCCGGGAATGCGCATCAACGATCTGATTCCCGACAAGGAGTCGCTGATCACGCGGAATTACTGGTGGAAGCGGGCGCAGCTTGGACTGCCTTCTCCTGAGTTTGAGGCGGCTGCAGGTTTTGAGAGTCTGCGCCAGCCGGAAGGTAACGCGGTGACTCTCAACACTCGCACTGCCACGAGGACCGGAACCAGGACCCCAACGACAGAGCAATCCGGATTGCAGGAGGACGAGCCTGGAATCGAGCGTGACGCTGATGTATCTCGCCGCCGAGTGCCTAACCTTAGCGCGGAGGAGCGCGCGGGCAGCGAGTCACTTGCCTCTGCACAGGCATCGCTTGACGCGCGCACGTCGCCCTCCACCCAGAAAATCGGGATGCGCTCTATAGCTCCGGAGATCGACTGGGATTATGCCGTCATCGAGCGGCTCGATCCACAGACCTTGAAGGCAACCCTTGTGCCGTTCGATATTGGTGGCGCAGTGCTTCGACATGAGGCCTCTCAGGATCTGGAGCTTCAGCCAGACGACGTCGTGACCGTTTACTCTGAGGCCGATATCCGCGTGCCGATTGCGCATCAGACAAAGACTGTTCGGCTCGATGGTGAATTTGCTCACGCGGGCGCATACACCGTTCTGTCCGGAGAAACACTACGCCAGCTCGTCGAGCGCGCCGGCGGCCTCACACCGAATGCTTACCTTTATGGATCGGAGTTTACGCGTGAATCGACGCGTGCCGTGCAGCAGTCCAGGATCGACGAATATGTGCGGACCCTGGGTCTGCGCATACAACGCGGCAACGTTGCGCTCGCATCGTCAGCAGTGAGTTCGGCGCAAGATCTGACCAACGGCGCATCGGCGCAAAGCAGCGAGAGAGAGCTGCTCGCAAGTCTTCGCCAGATTCGGGCGACGGGCCGCATCGTGCTTGAGATCAAACCCGACGACACGGGAATCATGAATTTGCCTGACATTGCTCTCGAAGACGGAGACCACTTTACTGTCCCGCCGGTTCCTGCAAGTGTCAACGTAGTTGGCGCGGTGTTCGATCAGAATTCCTTCCTGTACGCGCCGTCGCGCCGTGCGGGTGCGTATCTACACCTGGCCGGCGGACCAAACAAGGATGCTGACCGGAGCCATGAGTTCGTCATCCGGGCCGATGGCGAAGTGGTGAGCCGCGACGGCGGAAGATCAATCTGGGGAAGCAATGAGTTCAATAATCTGCGCGTGAATCCGGGAGACACGATCGTCATGCCGGAGAAGACGTACAAGCCTTCAGCATTGCGCGGCGTGCTCGACTGGTCGCAGTTGTTCTCGCAGTTCGCGTTGGGTGCTGCGGCATTGAGCGTGATTCACTAGCAGGATTTGACGCTGTCTCTGCACATGCTAAAGCGGAGACAGGGGCTATCCAAACACCACGGCAGGAGCCGATGACGATAGAAACCGCGCCTCCGGAATTGCATGACAGCGCAGATTCAACTCTCGCGCCAATTGCCACTGGCCCTCGTGCAAAAGAGGCAGACGAGATTTCCCTCCTCGATCTGCTCATTTGTGTTGCAGAGCGGAAGCGCGTTGTTGCGTGGTTCACCGTAGGGTTCGCCATTCTCGCTGTGGTTGTTTCGTTCATTTTGCCCACGCGTTACACAGCCACCGTCACGCTGCTTCCACCGCAGCAGAACACTTCTCTGGGCAGCGCACTTGCATCGCAGCTCAGCGGTATTGGAAGTGTCGCGGCGCTGGCAGGCGGTAGCTTTGGATTCAGGAGCCCGAACGAAATGTATGTCTCCATGCTGAAGAGCCGCGTTGTCGAGGATGCGATGGTGCAGCATTTTGGCTTGATGGAGGAATACGGCAAACACTATCCGACGGATGCCCGCAAGGCGTTCGAGAGGCGCGCGGACGTGAGCGGCAATGGCAAGGATGGCCTGATCCATATCTCTGTGGAGGATCGAGACCCGCGCCGCGCCGCCGATCTCGCGAACGGCTATGTCGATCAATTTCGAAATCTGTCTGAGCATCTCGCTATCACTGAGGCTTCGGAACGCAGGCTCTTCTTCGAGCGGGAGCTCGTGCAGGCGAAGGACAAACTGGCCGGCGCCGAGGAGGCTCTGAAACAGACTGAGATGAAGACGGGAGTGATCCAGTTGGACAGCCAGGCGCGCGCGTTGATCGAATCGGGCGCGGCTTTGCGCGCACAGATTACCGCGCGAGAGGTGCAGATCCAGGGGATGCAGACGTACGCGACCGGCGAAAATGCGCAGTTGATTCAGGCGCAACGGGAGCTTGAGGGATTGCGCGCGCAACTTGCAAAACTTGGCGGCTCAGCCGATGGAGACGGCCTTATTGTTCCCAAGGGCCGCGTTCCTGAGGCGGGGCTCGAATACATCCGCAGGCTTCGCGAAGTCAAGTACAGCGAGACGATCTTCGATATCCTGGCGCGGCAATTTGAAATTGCCAAGCTCGATGAGGCAAGACAAGGGGCGCTTATTCAGGTCGTCGATCCCGCGGTTCCTCCTGACAAACGATCGTTTCCAAAGCGAACTCTTATCGTTATTGCAGCCACGATTATTGGGTTACTGCTCGGGGTCCTGAGTGCGGTCCTCATCGGCGCATTTGAGCATCTAAGACATGCTTCTGAAGCGGCGCTGAAACTCAACCTTCTACGAAGAGCGCTTTCTTTCAAGACGATGAAGGACCGTCGAAGCGCTGCCGCATGACGAGGCAAGAGGTCCAGCAACGGCATACCGGATATCTCTCACAGTTCGGAGCCTCGGGCCACAAAGTGGTCCGGATCTCAAAGAAGCTCGAATTGAAGGTACGATTCAGGAAGATGCGCCCCCTAAAGCGAACGACGCCTTTTGGATTGCGTACCAGGGAGAGTGGCTGGCAAACATTTTGTTGGCAGAAGCGCTGGAGGGTCCAATCCGGGAGAGTGCGCTCAAGAAAGCCTAGAACCGCGCCAAGGAACTGACGCTGAAGAGGACTCCAAGCGAGATGTATATGGACAGGGCAAAGCGGTTGGCGGAGATTTCCGCTTCGCCTGCCAGGCGAGTAGATAAGGGAGCATGGACTATGCCGCGGCAAGGGAAGCCAACATCAACGACAACGCTCCCTTAGACCTGTTTCATAAGGCTATGCGGGCCTTCTGATGCGCGCGCAGGCTCCCAGGTACCCGCCGCAGTTTGGTCATGCCGTCGCCCAGCTTAACGACAACACCTCGGCCTGCTCCAACACAGTCAACCATTCGTCTACAGCATATGCATCGATGTCAGCGATCCGATAGTCTTCCGATCTTGGCCGGACATGGAGCGTGGCCATGCTCATGTTGGTGCTTTGGGTGGAAAGCTTGAGCTTGGGCAGTTCCTCTTTCAAGTACCTGGAGATGAGATCTCCGAAGGTCGCGTCCATGCGGCCCCTGAGCGTGCCGTCGTTAAGCGCCGACATCTGACTCTCCATCGCCTTGCGGACGTCGAACTCCGTTTCGTAGGCCGAGGAGTCGAGGGTCTGGACCTTCTCCCTTCGCTTTCCATCCACATCTGTGTAGTAGTACCTGAACTCCCACGCAAACCCTTGCGAGCGGGCAACTTTGCGAACACTACCCTTCAGGTACCGCTTACGCGTGAACCTCATGAATCCATCCCCTTTGAGCGATTATCCTGCTCACAATAATATCCGCGGGGTTTTGAGGTTTTTTCTTCTTTGGTTATTTCTCGTGACTTATTGATTTATTGGAGCGGGAGACCGGGATCGAACCGGCGACATTCAGCTTGGGAAGCTGACGTTCTGCCACTGAACTACTCCCGCCCTTTAGAATCAACTGTTTAGCTTACTATTTCCCGATTACTATCCATATTACTATCCATATCTGCTAAAATCGCCCCTTGAGCGGCTCCCGCGAATACGGCTGGGAGAGGAGCGTGGATAGTATGGCTAGTAAGCCCAGCCAAACGGTCAACCTCAAACAGTATCGGCGAATCGGCGGCAAATGGCAATTCGTCCCCGTTGGCCGGGGCAAGGACGGAAAACCCGACTCGCGCTTCGTAATCATTAGTGGGGAACCCGCCACTTCCAAGGGTGGCACCTTCTACCTCGATTGGCGTGAGGACGGAAAGCGAAAGCAGAAGCCGTGCGGGACTACCCCGAGGGAGGCTTTGGACGCTTGGCGTCTCCAGTCGGGGATTCTCTCCGGCTCGGTCGAGCAGCCGGAAGAGCCGGAAAACGAGTCGGAAATAGGCACCAAAACCATCGACACCGCAATTGCTGCCTACCTGCGCGATGTAAAGGCGACAAAGGGGGCAGCAACGCACACTGCGTATGAGCGTGACCTGAAATGGTTCCGCCCCCACTGCAAAAAGCATCTTGTCTCCCGGCTTGACCGTTCGGATGCAATGCTGCTTTTCGAGGCTGGCAGGGTGGAGGGCCTCAACCAGAAGTCAATCAACAGGCGAGTCGTCGTCATGCTCCAAGCCATGAGGACGGCGGGGGCATCCATCGACCTCTATAAAGGCGACTGGCCGAAACCCACTGAAAAGAGGGTTGAAATCTATCAGCCCGAAGAACTGAAGAAATTCTTCGCTGCTTGCAATGATGAAGAGCGTCTACTCTTTCAAGTTTTTCTGTGTACAGGATTCCGCAACCGGGAGGTCGCAACGCTGACT
>DASRLI010000305.1:0-14187 GCA_035648535.1 Occallatibacter sp.
TCCTGCGCATGGTTATCCAAAATTGAAGGCCTACGAGCACCTCGCAGGGAACTATGGCGGTGCATGGA
The DNA here is from genome assembly GCA_035648535.1 of Occallatibacter sp. GTDB lineage: Bacteria > Acidobacteriota > Terriglobia > Terriglobales > Acidobacteriaceae > Telmatobacter. Next base: position 69 of record DASRLI010000305.1, read on the forward strand.
CCGATCAAGCTGACGAGTTCGCGGAATTCCCCGGCGCAATTCTCATGACCTCAAATTGCATTCAGGAGCCCAAGGTCATATACCAGGACCGCATTTTCACCTCGGGTAGTGTCGCTTGGCCCGGAGTCCGGCACATCGCCGATCAGGACTTCGCTCCCGTAATTGCCGCTGCGCTTCAGGCGCCAGGCTATGTTGAAAACGGCTCCAACGAAGAGATTACTGTTGGCTTTGGTCACAACGCTGTCCTCAGCGTTGCGGACCGGGTGATCGACGCGGTGAAGGCAGGCGCGATCCGCCATTTCTTCCTGATCGGTGGCTGCGATGGGGCGCGCTCTGGCCGAAGCTATTACACTGAGTTGGCCGAATCCATACCCCCCGACTGCCTCATTCTCACGCTTGCTTGCGGAAAGTTCCGGTTCAACAAGCTTGACTTTGGAGAGATTGGCGGCCTTCCACGCCTGCTCGACATCGGCCAATGCAACGACACTTACTCGGCATTGCAGATCGCACTCGCTCTCGCCAAGGCCTTCGAATGCGGCGTCAATGATCTGCCCCTCTCGTTAATTCTCTCCTGGTATGAGCAGAAGGCGGTGGCCGTGCTGCTTACACTTCTCCATCTGGGAGTTCGCAATATTCGCATCGGACCGACACTGCCAGCTTTTCTATCGCCCGCGGTCCTTGACCTGCTTCATGAGAAATTCAACCTTATGGCGATCACTACGGCAGAAGAGGACCTGGCGGCAATCCTTGTCTGAGTTCCCTCGAGGCCGGGCGTTGTGCACCATCATCCAGGCACGTATGCAGCGGACGCTGATGAAATTAAAAGTCGATTGCGGAAGATTGCCGGGGTGCCTCAAGGCTCCGGCAATCGCGACGCCTTCGCTGCGCCAGGCTATTTCCGCCGTAATCGAAACTCGGTCCCAATCGCCGCGATTGTCTGCTGATCCAGCGCCTGAGCCGCACGAGCAAATACAACTGTTTCCTCTACCTGAATGTGGTCGGAATACAGTTGCTTGAGGCGCGCCGTTTCGGAAAGTAACAGCCGTGTATCCGCCGGTCCTAAACCGCCTGATTCAATCCAGGCTGAGTAAAGCCGCTCGGTCGAACTGTGCAAATCGTTCGCCTCGCGATGGTCGCCCTCAAGACGATCGATCTCCGCGAAGGACGTTGCGTCGGACTTGCGCAGTCGTGGAAAAAGTGACTCCTCCTCATCCGCCGTATGGCGTTGTCCACCTGTACGGAAGTATTGCAACGCAGCCTCGACCGCATCGCGCTCCTCGCCAGTCAGACTCCTGCCCTGTGCGCGATCAACTGCCACGCAGAGGATGCCGAGGAAACTCTCAATCCTCCGGTGGCAGTCCTTGAGCATGCCAATCGGATCATCGAAACCGCTGTCAGGCTTAGCACCTATCTGAATCGCCATTCCATTTCGCTCCTTCTATTTCTGTCGTTCTTTCGATTGTCGCCGATTAGATAGCGATTGCCACTCTCAAGCGCCCTGGAGGACATGAAGCGTTGTTGCAGTCTTTGCCTTTGATCGCGGTTGCACATAACTCCTTGGGACATAAGTGCAGCAAGGCTCTTCGGCATATGGGTTTCCGGTCAGAGCGTATGCGCGGGCGCGCGATCCGCCACAGATCTCTTTGAATTCGCAGGAACCGCACTTTCCCTCAAGCTTCGATGTGTCGCGCAAATCGCGGAACAAGGGTGAGTCGCGATAGATCGCGGCCAATTCCTGCTCGCGTATGTTGCCTGCCGATAGGGGAAGAAAGCCGCTCGGAAAGACTTCCCCCTTGTGCGAGATGAAAACGAATCCCTTCCCGTCATTGAGACCGCGCGGTGCGCGCCCGATCGCGTCGACCGATCTCTCATGCGCGCCAGGGGTTTCTACGCCCGACCTTCGCTGGGCGACTCTCTGCTGCAAGACAAAGCGCCTGTAATGCTGCGCCTCGGTCGTTTTGATATCGAAACTCGCGGTCTTTGAGAGTTTGTAAACTTTCGCAAAGACCGACTCGAATTCATCGGCACTCAATAGGTCATTCAGCTTTCCACGCCCGGTAGGGACAAGGAAGAAGACACTCCAAAGCGTTATCTTTAACTTCTCCATCAATGCGACGATCTCATCGATCTCCGCGACGTTCCTGCGGCTGAACGTGGTGTTGATCTGCACCGGCAGGCCAATCTCGTTCGCCCAGCGAATAGCATCGAGAGTTCGCGCAAAGGATCCACTCATCCCGCGGAATGCGTCGTGGGTCTCGGCGCTTGCACCATCCATGCTCACGGCGAGCCGAGCCAGGCCGGCCTCTTTAAGCCTTGCAACGATATTCTTCGTCAACAAAGGCGTAGCGCTCGGTGTCAACGAAACTCTGACTCCAACGGAGCGGGCATGGCCGATCAGTTCAAAAAGGTCAGGTCGCTTAATTGGGTCGCCCCCAGTCAACACGAAAACTGGAACCTTCAACGCCGCGATCTGTTCGATCAGTTGTTTGCCCTCATCCGTACTGAGTTCCATGGGACTCCGGTCCGGCTGGGCGGAAGCGCGGCAATGTACGCAGGCGAGGTCGCATGCCTGGGTCACTTCCCAGATGGCGATGAATGGCCGTTCGTTGAAGTCGATCGTGTTGATTTGCGGGTTCATGAACTTATCAGACAGCCGCACTCCGGCTGGGCGCAGTGACCAAAGTCCCAGGCTGCTAGAATTCTTATGTGACCGCTGAACGTACCGATCTCGCTGCTGCTCTTGGTAAAACTGCGCTTTTGTCGGGCCTTACGCCGGCGGAGTTGAAAACGCTCGCCGAACGAACAGTTCGCAAGCTGTTCAACGCAGGGGAGTTGCTCTTCTCTGAAGGAGAGCCCTGCAATGGGCTGCATATCGTCGCTCAAGGGAAAACTCGTATCTTCAAAACATCTGTGAGCGGTCGCGAGCAGGTCCTGGCGGTGAACGGTCCGGGCGACTCAATCGCTGAACTGCCCGTTTTTGATGGAGGACCATTTCCAGCATCTGCCTCCGCCGTTGAAGACACAGAAATCGTCTTTATCTCGCGACGGGACTTTCAAGAATATTGCCTGCAACATCCAGAGGTTCCTCTCAAAGTGCTCACCGTGGTCGGGGGACGGTTGCGGCGACTAGTAGGGATTATTGAAGAATTGTCGTTCACTACGATTCGACAGCGATTGATCTCGTCCTTGCTCAAACTCGCTCAGAGCGAAGGCAAGCAGACTGCACGCGGAATCGAGTTTCAACTTCCAGCAACCCATCAGGAGCTTGCGAATCAGCTCGGAACGGTGCGCGAGCTGGTTTCCAGAAACCTGATGCGCCTGCAGGCTGAAGGGCTACTGGACGTGGATGCGAGACAGATTGTCGTAAAGGATTTGGACGGTTTGAAGGCTGTTCTCGAGACGACATCGTAGATCTTTTCGACTCCGAGTGACATAAGTTACTGCTCCGCTTTTCCTCGATCGGTACGGTTGCAGGTGGAGTGTGCTTATGTCTACCTCAACCCAGTCCATCCGCGAAATCGTCGCCAGGCAGCCCTCCTCAGCCAAAGTCTTCCATCGATTCGATATTGACCTGTGTCTGCAAGCCGATCTTTCGCTGGAAACAGCGTGCAAGGAACTGCACCTCTCTGTCGACCAAGTCCTCGAAAAACTCGACGATGCGGAGGTTCAGAAACGCGGTGGAGTGACCTCGGATCCCGCAACTCTGCCCCTTGGGCGTCTTGTTCGGCACGTCGTCCGCGTGCATCACCATTGTGTTCGTAAAGAGCTTCCAAGACTGGCGGAGATGGCTTCGAAAGTCGCGACGGAGCGCAGCGATCGGGCGCCTGAACTGGCACGGGTCGCTGAACTGACTGAACAGCTTCGTGGCGAGATGTATGCGCATATCCAGAAGGAAGAGCAGGTTCTGTTTCCGTTGATCTTGCAGATGGATGAGGAAACGATTGTCGCGTCCCTACCCACGAACGTCCGCTTCCATTCGGTTGCGGATCCGATCTTCTCGATGAAACAAGAGCACGAATCCATTAACCACATTGTCGCCATTCTCGTTTACCTGACAAGTAACTTTCAGGTTCCCTCATGGGCATGCACAAAGCACATCGCGCTCTTTTCCGGCCTGCGCGAATTCGAAGCTGACCTCAGGCAGCACGTTCATCTCGAAGACGATGTTTTGTTCCCACGCACTATTCAACTGGAAGCAGAGCTCAGGGCAAGGAGCGAGTGATGGCTACGCCTCCGTTAATCGATCAAACTTTGTCCAGCGCAGAAAACGGTGAGAATTCCGGATTCATGGCGCGCGAACGGCAAAAGAGCTTGATGCTCCGCACCTGGATAGCGAGCGGCCTCTTCTTTATGGCTTTGCCTGGGACGTTGTTGGGATTTTCAAACCTGATGGCGATTAGTGCGTATCACGGTCTCGGCACATTGCCGGCCGCATGGATGGAAGGACACGGGCATGCACAGGTGTTTGGCTGGATAGGCAGTTTTATTCTTGGCATCGGTTTCTATTCACAGCCCTCGCATGGACGCTCGGTCATCCGTCTTCCTCTCTCGTGCTACATCTTGTGGACATCCGGCGTCGCATTGCGGTGGTTCGCCAACATCTATGGTTGGCATTGGCGCGCTCTCCTTCCGGTCTCCGCAGGATTTGAACTGATCGCGGTGCTCTTGTTCCTTTCCGCCGCGTCCCACCACAAGCTGCCGACACCCGCGGAGGGTGAGCGGCCAAAGACCGGGATGGAACTCTGGATGGTTTCCGTCCTGGTCGGGACTGCCGGGCTCGCTTCTGCCGTGATGTTTAACTTTATCGAGTGTGTTCGGTTGGGCCTGCAAGGTAGCCTTCGCTCTTTTCCCCACTCGCTGGATCAGAAATATCTTGTATTGCTTGGCTGGGGATTCGTCGTTCCAGTGGTCTGGGGATTTTCCGCGCGATGGTTGCCGGCCTTTCTTGCAATCTCGAAGCCCAAGGTTCGTTGGTTTCAGGCAGCTTTGTGCTTGGATATAACAGGTGTCACTTTTGGTGTTACCGGCTTGCCCAAGCCGGCAACGATCCTGCTTGCTATTTGCGCAATAACGATCGGATTTGCACTGCGTTTCGCGGAACGGCCCCATGGGCACGCCAAGACTCAGGGCATCCATCCAAGTTTCTCCACCTTTATCCGTTTAGCTTATGCATGGCTGATTGTGGCTGGATCGATGAGTGTCTGGGCTGCATTCGCAGATGCTCGCGGCGGCATCTGGGGCGCCTCGCGCCACGCGCTAACGGTTGGATTCACAGCAACGATGGTATTTGCAATCGGGCCGCGTATCCTGCCTCACTTTGCCGGAATTCAAAACATTTTCAGCAAACGCCTCATGTTTTTCAGTCTGCTATGTCTTCAGACTGGATGCCTGCTGCGCGTTTCCTCTGAGCCCCTCGCATATGAAGGTATGGTCTCGTTCGCATGGAAGGTGCTGCCCGTTTCCGGCATGTTGGAATTGGGTGGAGTGCTTCTATTTGCTTTGAATCTCATGTTCACCTTCTTTCTGGGCCGTCCGGCATTTGCACCTGAGAATTAGACGAGCACAATGCACAGCCCCCACATAAAACTCTGCAAAGGAAGAACGGTCCCGCTCCTCATGGGGTGAACTAAATCGCATCCTGCCCTGTCTCATGTTGTGACGATGAATCTCGGCATTTTTGAATTAATTTGCCGGAGAGTGACCTAAGTCCCTGCGTTCCCCTTAGGTTGAACACTAATGTTGCATCAGTGCAACTGCTTCAGAAGGACCTCCGATGACCTTTGTCGCATCCCATTTCCGGTTTCATGTGGGTTACTTGGCGCAGAGACCTGCACATTGGCCTCTTGGCGCATTCTGGAGCATTACGCACCATTTTCGTCCTAATTGATAAGGGAGAATCATGTCCTACAAGCGGTATTGGGTAGCACTGGCCATCGTCATCATTGGATCTTTTGCCGTTCTCGGAGGAGTCGGCAGGAAGATGATCAGCGAAGCTCCTCCCATCCCAGACGTGTACAACACCGACAGGCAGCTTCTCTTCACTGGAAGTTCGATCACCGACGGACAAGGAGTATGGCAGTCGATCGGCGGCCAGGAAATTGGCACAGTCTGGGGCCACGGCGCTTATGTCGCACCCGATTGGAGCGCTGATTGGCTGCACCGGGAATCGGAGATCTTGCTTAACACCTGGGCTGTCAGGGCTGGGGCGGCCAATTTTGCCGCTCTTGGGCCCGACCAACAGGCCATCTTCAAGGCTCGCCTGATTCGCGAGATGCGCACCAACACCTACGACGCCTCGCGCAACCGCGTCACCTTGAGTGCCGACCGCGCAGCCGCGTTTGAGCAGCTTCGCGCATACTACACCGACGTTTTTGCCACCGGCAGATCCGAATACGCCATCCCCAATGGCGCGTTAACCAACCCCGAAAAGCAGCATCAGCTTGCTGCGTTCTTCTGGTGGACATCGTGGGCTTGCAGCACGGAACGCCCTGGATCTGAGACAACATACACAAACAATTGGCCGCATGAGCCACTGATTGGTAATGTTCCAACCTCAGGCGCGGTCCTCTGGAGCGTATTGAGCTTCGTCGGTTTGCTCGCGGGAATCGGTGGCCTGGTCTGGTGGTATGCGTCGCAGGAAAAGGAACTGGTTCATGGGCCTTATCCAGAGAAGGATCCGTTTCTTGCATTCAAACCGACTCCTTCGCAACGTGCGACGTTGAAGTACTTCTACGTGGTAGTGATCCTATGGGGCGTGCAGATTCTGATGGGCATCCTGACAGCCCACTACGGAGTCGAAGGCCACGGTTTCTACGGCTTTCCTCTCGACAAGTACCTGCCCTACGCCGTCACGCGAACCTGGCATTTGCAAATCGCTATCTTCTGGATCGCAACGTCATGGCTGGCAACAGGTCTTTACGTTGGGCCGGCCGTCAGTGGCCACGAGCCCAAGTATCAACGACTCGGCGTGAACGTACTCTTCGGTGCACTCATCCTGGTGGTTGGCGGATCGCTCGCCGGCGAGTGGTTGGGTATCCAGCAGCGTCTCGGCAACATGTGGTTCTGGTTTGGCAGCCAAGGTTATGAATACGTGGATTTGGGACGCTTCTGGCAGATCCTGCTCTTCGTAGGCTTGGTGCTGTGGCTTGTCCTGATGGTTGCGGCTCTCAAACCAGCACTTGTTCGCAAGAGCGAAGATCGCGCGCTCCTAACACTCTTCCTCATTTCCAGCATTGCCATCCCGCTCTTCTATTCGGCTGGTTTGATGTATGGTCAGCGCAGTCATCTCGTTACTGCCGAATACTGGCGCTGGTGGGTAGTTCACCTCTGGGTGGAAGGCTTCTTTGAAGTATTCGCGACTGTGGTGATCGGCTTCCTTTTCACGAGGCTCAGGTTGATCGAAATTCGGACGGCAACGAAGGCTGCTCTCTTCTCGACAATCATCTTCCTGTCCGGCGGAATCATCGGTACATTTCATCACCTCTACTTCGCGGGTGCGACACCAGTGGTGATTGGCCTGGGTGCGATCTTCAGCGCTTTTGAAGTTGTGCCGTTAACTTTGATTGGCTATGAAGCTTGGGAGAACATCCGTCTCGCGCAACCGACAAAGAAGTCTCAATGGATCGCCAACTACAAATGGCCCATCTACTTCTTCGTCGCGGTTGCATTCTGGAATCTCGTGGGGGCGGGCTTATTCGGCTTCCTCATCAATCCGCCCATTTCCCTCTATTACGTCCAGGGACTCAACCTGACCCCGGTCCATGGACACACCGCTCTGTTCGGCGTGTACGGGATGCTCGGTCTCGGTCTCACACTGTTTTGCCTCCGTGCGCTGAATCCCGGCAGGAAATGGAAAGAGACTCCATTGAAACTCTCCTTCTGGTCTCTGAACTTTGGCTTGATCTTCATGGTCATCCTCAGCATGTTGCCGGTCGGGCTGCTGCAAGCCTGGGCATCCATTAAACACGGAACATGGTACGCGCGTTCCAGTGAGTTCATGCAGTCAAGCACGATGCAGTCCCTGCGTTGGATGAGAGTCCCCGGAGACATCCTGTTCGCGATTGGAGCAGCATTGTTCGCATGGTTCGTAATCGGATTACTCACTGGGCATTCTTACACCATAGAGAGGCCGGAGGGAACGGACGTGTCGTTGCGTGATAGGAGCGAAGAACGCACCGTTACGCTCGCAGGTCGGTAAGTAATTTGCCAACTTAATGCGGCGTCTCTGATCGGCCTACCGCCGTCAAAGACGCTGCCGGCAACGTCTACGGAAAAAGAGTGAAACGAGGGTGCAGCGCATGGACTATACATTTTTCGCAAATCTGCAACAGGAATTCACACTGCCCGAAAAGGGCATCTTAAGTCGCGTCCTGTACAAAGACGAGAAGGTCAACGTGACATTGTTCGGCTTTGCGGCGGGCGAGGAACTCTCGGCACATTCCGCCCCAACACCTGCTGTTCTCTATTTCCTGGAAGGCGAAGCCGAGCTGCAGTTAGGGACGGACAAGATGAAAGCAGAGGCTGGCTCTTTCGTTTACATGCCACCGATGCTGTCCCACGGTGTCTCCTCCAGGACAGGGCTCCGCATGCTTCTGGTTCGGATGAAGTATTAGTCGCAACGACTATGAGAGGCGCTCGTCAATGCGCAAGACTATGCAAGGAGAGCCACAGCGCATATTTGCCAGGACGTAGACTCGCATTCTATATTCCTGATGTTTCTCCGTCTGATATAACCGGCAGGCATCATGTGGCACAGGAGCGACTGAGTATTCGATGTAAGCAGGTATGCGGAGAACACCTGGAGAGTTTTCTTTAAAGCCATCACTTGTGTAAGGAGTTCAAGATGATTTCAGGACATTCCAGACTTTTCGCGGTCGCGTTTATTGTTTCAGCTGCACTCCTGCTGCCGCGTGCAGCGTCTGCACATTGCGACACTATGGATGGGCCCGTCGTAACCGCCGCAAAGCTCGCGCTGAAAACGGGTGATGTCACGCCAGCGCTGAAATGGGTGCGCAAGACTGACGAGCCGGAGATTCGCGTTGCGTTCGTGCGCACGCTCAACGTGCGCTCGCTCAGTCCGGAAGCGCGCGAAATGGCTGATAACTACTTTTTTGAGACGCTCGTGCGCGTGCACCGCGCCGGCGAGGGTGAGCCCTACACGGGACTGAAGCCGGCCGGAACCGAGGTTGAACCTGGCGTCGCAGCAGCAGACAAAGCGTTGAAAGTTGGCTCGGCCGATGCTCTGGTGAAACAGGTGACGGCTGAGGTAGCCAGTGGCATCCGGCAGCGATTTGCGCACGCGCAAGAGGCCAGCAAGGGCGCTGAACTGGGCGTGGATGCGGGGCGTCAGTACGTGGCAGCCTACGTGGAATTTATTCACTACGTGGAGAACGTCCACCAGGCAGTGACCGGAACGGCGTCCGAGGTGCGCCACGAAAGTCTCAGTATTGAAAGTGTAGTATCAAGGTTCTGAGGGAGGCCAAGATTTGGCAAAGCGTGTCGCAGAGTTATTTGTGGAGATCCTTGCCGCCGCAGGCACCGAGCGAATCTATGGAGTAGCGGGCGATTCACTGAATGGGATTACGGATTCTGTACGACGACGGAATGGAATCGAATGGGTGGGCCTCCGGCACGAAGAGACTGCCGCCTTCGCAGCCGGAGCAGAAGCGGCTCTGACAGGCAGGCTGGGAGTCTGCGCAGGAAGTTGCGGCCCAGGCAACCTTCATCTGATCAATGGTCTTTATGACGCTCACCGAAGCCGCGTTCCTGTCCTTGCCATCGCCGCACACATTCCATCACAGGAAATCGGAAGTGGATACTTCCAGGAAACCCACCCCGAATCCCTGTTCAAGGAGTGCAGCCATTTCTGCGAGTTGGTCTCCAACCCTTCCCAGATGCCGCGCACGCTTGAAATCGCAATCCAGACCGCGCTCTCAAAACGGGGCGTGTCCGTGGTCGTGCTACCGGGTGATGTTGCGTTGATGAACACCGAGAATGACGATCGTCGTGTCAATTTCACCTTCGCACCGCCTCACACCGTTCCACGCCCGGAAGAGTTGGATCAACTCGCGTCTGAGCTCGATCGAGCGAGACATGTGACGATTCTGGCGGGCGCGGGCTGTGCCGGCGCACACGACCAGCTTATCCAACTCGCCGCAAAGCTGCAGGCGCCGATTGTGCACGCGATGCGTGGAAAAGAATTCGTCGAGTATGACAACCCTTACGATGTCGGAATGACCGGACTCCTTGGGTTTGCGTCGGGCTACCACGCCATGATGAACTGCGAAACACTTCTGATGTTGGGAACGGATTTCCCGTATCAGCAGTTCTACCCAAAGAACGCACGCATTCTGCAGATCGATATCCGCGCGGAACAGTTAGGGCGTCGCAGTCATCTGGATCTCGGCTTGGTCGGGGGCATCGCCGAGACTCTCTCCGAACTACTTCCACGAATCACGCAGCGAACAGACCGTACCTACCTGGAAGTGTGTCTGAGCAACTATCGCGAAGCTCGCAAGGGTCTTGATGATCTGGCGACGGGAAAGCCAGGACAACGTCCTATCCATCCGCAGTACGTTGCCAAAATGCTCAATGAAGTCGCTGGTCCCGAAACCATTTTCACAGTAGATGTCGGAACTCCCGTTATTTGGGCTGCAAGGTATCTCGCAATGAATGGCCGTAGGCGTTTGTTGAGCTCTTTCAATCACGGATCGATGGCAAATGCGCTGCCACAAGCGATTGGAGCGCAGATTTCTCATCCGGGACGCCAAGTCATTGCACTTTCCGGCGACGGTGGCTTCTCTATGCTCATGGGTGACCTGCTCTCACTGCGACAATTGAACCTGCCAGTGAAGGTGATCGTGTTTAACAATGGCTCATTGGGTTTCGTAGAACTTGAAATGAAGGCGACGGGTTTTCTGCAGCATGGCACAGATCTCGTCAATCCCGATTTTGCCAAGATTGCGGAAGGTGCGGGGGTTCTTGGCCTGCATGTCGACGACCCGGAAGGAGTCCGTCCGGCCCTCGAGCAAGCCATCGCGCACGACGGCCCTGTTCTTGTCGATATCGCGGTAAACCGGCAAGAACTCGCCATGCCGCCTTCTCTCAAACTGGACCAGATTGTTGATTTCAACCTGTATTTAATCAGGGCGATCCTGAATGGTCGAGGCGACGAGATTATCGATCTTGCACGCACGAATCTATTTCGCTGAAATATAGTCTATAGGAAATAAGTTTGCGGTCCTTCGTAGAACTTCAGCTACGGAGGAGCGGGACAGGAAGCAATAAGTTAAACCATGGGACAGTCTTGGATCGTTCTACAACACGCGGCGTGGGAGGGCCCGGGGCTGATTGCAGTTGAGGCCAAAGCTCGCGGCCTGTGTCTGGATGTCAGGCGTCTTGATCAAGGGGCCAGCATTCCGGACTCCGATCAAGTGAACGGATTGGTTGTGATGGGCGGTCCAGTGGGCGCCTATGAAACAGATAAATATCCTTTTTTGACCGAGGAATGCAGGTTGCTTGGAGAACTGGCTCACCGCAACCGTCCGGTGCTTGGGATCTGCCTCGGATCCCAACTTCTGGCCAAGGCCCTTGGGGCAGATGTGTTTCCAGGTCATGGGCCGGAAATCGGCTTTGGATTCGTGGAACTGACTCAGGCGGGAAAACAGGATCCTCTGTTCGCAACGGTCGGAAGTTCAATTCCAGTCTTTCATTGGCATGGTGACACGTTTGATTTGCCGGAAGGTGCGGTGCTCTTGGCTTCAAACAAGGAATACGCACAACAAGCCTTTCGATTTGGAAGCTGTGCCTACGGATTGCAATTCCACATTGAGCCAGACTCGAGCACCTGGTTAGATTGGCAAGAGCATTTACCAATTGAGAGATCTGATAACACCGGCCCACAGAAAGAGAGAATTGAACAACTTGGCAGAAGGATGATCGCTCGGTTCTTTGATGCCGTACTTTAATGCAGTAACTCTCTCGCTGGCTCGTTTCACCTCGATTTGTGAACATATGGAGAACATCAGATGCTCGGACTCGGATGTTAGCTGTTGAATATTCTTCGAAAGATGTCTTTCGGAAGTTCGTGCATCAAGCTGAAAGTGAGCAGTAAGGCCATATGAATCGATTCCACAAATGGTACTGCCGATCGGGTCACTGGAAGCGAAAGATACAAGATGAAATCCTTCCGTGGACGCTGCGGGATATAGAACTCCGCGATTCGGTGTTGGAGATTGGCCCAGGACCTGGCATGACCACTGACTGCCTACGAAATCGCGTGAAGAACATCGAGTGTCTTGAGATCGATCCCGCACTGGCGAACTCCCTCGGGCATCGCTTGCTCAATTCGAATGTCCATGTACAACAGGGAGACGCCACTGCAATGCCGTACAGCGATTGCTTGTTCTCCGCAGTCGTCTCGTTCACGATGCTCCACCATGTACCCTCACTAGCACTGCAGAATCAGTTGTTCGCCGAAGTGCATCGAGTCCTTAGGCCAGGAGGGGTTTTCGCGGGTGTGGACAGCCTGCCATCCACACTCATGCGGATAATCCACTTGGGCGATACGATGGTCGTCGTCGAACCGGCCACTCTGCATGGCCGGCTTAAATCTGCTGGTTTCATGTCGATTCGCGTCGAGCTGGGCGCTGGGCGATTCCGCTTTTCGGCGAGACGTCCCTTTGATGGTTAAACTCGACTGAACATGGGCTACTGGCTCCGCGCAATCCTTCGTGTGAGTCCTTGCGACCTACGGTTCAAGGTTGACAATCTTCAGCATAGTTTGCACATACCATTTCAAGGTACAGAAATACTTAAGCACCCCATCCACGCTCCACGAGAGACCTTGTAACTTACATTTACTCTCGCCTTGAGTGACTAAAGTCGTTGTCGCTCGAACCGATGCCCGTCTAAAGTTCAGCTCAAGGAGATATTCATGACCGCAACCACACGGACCGTTCGCGAAATTGCTTTGGAACAACCGTCCTCGATTCGGGTGTTCGAACAGTACGGAATTGACTACTGTTGTGGTGGCCGCAAACCGCTCGCTGAAGCGTGCGCCACTAGAGACATTGAAGTGGACGCGGTGATTGCAGCACTCGAAGCCGCGGCAAAGGGCTCCGCTCCGGTCGCGGAGGATTGGTCGAAGGCATCGCTGGAACGCCTAAGCGGACATATCGTTGCAACTCATCATGCGTATGTGAAGAAGGAGCTTCCGCGACTGGCGCTGTTGGCACAGAAAGTTGTCGCTCGTCACGGTGCGACCAGGGTTGAGTTGCCCGTGATTCAATCGAAGCTCACAAAGCTCGACGAAGAATTGAGGCAGCACCAGGCAAAGGAAGAGCTCATCCTGTTTCCACATATTGCCAAACTGGAGAGAGCCATTAACGATGGGGGCGCAAAGCCAGACAACTGCTTTGGTACGGTGGCCAATCCGATTGCCATGATGACCCAGGAGCACGACGCTGCAGGAGCCTTGCTTGCGGAGATTCGTGATTTGAGCCACAGTTTCACAACTCCTGAAGATGCATGCCCCACCTATCACGCGTTCTACGATGGGTTGAACGAATTTGAGAAGGACCTTCACCAACATATTCATCTGGAGAACAACATTCTGTTTCCTCGCGCGATCGAACTGGAGGCAGCTTCGGCCCGATGAGTCATTTTCAGACAGAGAACGCCCAGAGGGGCGCAAAAGCACAGGCCCGTGCTGCAAACTAGAAACTGCTAACCGTTCGTGAGTTCATTGCGGGCACCCAGGACAAGCTCCAAATCTAGGGTTGCTCGTAATGTGTTCGAAGAAGCGCGGCTGACATGTCGGCCCAATCTTGAAGGCATAGGTTGGGCTACAACGCATCAGCCAAGCGACGCCACCCACCCTGATTCGTAGTGTCGGATAGATGATCGCTCGCCCAAAGAGCAAAGAGCGGCGGCCGATGCTCCCCTTCAATTTCAATGTCCTGCCCTATGGCCTGTTCTTGGCACCGACATCGGCGCGCATTATGGGTGCAGCATTCCCAGAAGGCGGTCGCCAAATTGCAATTGAAGAATCAGCAGACTTGATTGTTGTGGGCCGTGGACATTCAAGAGGTATCTTCTCACCAGCGTGGTCGCGTCTTTA
>DASRLI010000306.1:0-4823 GCA_035648535.1 Occallatibacter sp.
GCCCAATAGAAGCCGCCATTCCACGCCGGCGTAAGGTTGCTCGCGGCCTGATCGCCGCCAAAGAGCTTGGCCATAATGTGCACATCCAACTGGCCAATCTGGCCGATGTCATAAGGCTGGTAAACCTTGTCGACAAGCGGATGAATATTCGGCATGAGGGGAATGGCCGGAATCTTGTGGGCCTCGTAGTATCGCGGATTGATGATCTCCCACGTTGACGTTGGCGGATGATCGAGAGCGCCGGCAAATGCAGCATCGCGCCCCTGGTCCATCCATATGTCCTGCTCAAAACTTAGGCCCTCGCGGTAAGGGAACAGCATCGACTCAGAAAGCAGCAGCGGCGCGCGAGCCATTACCGGCGAGTCGCCCGCGCCGGTCATCTTATCCTTTAAAAGCTCCATCACCTCCGGATCTTTGACCAGGCTCTTACCCATCGGCTTCAGCACGTAGTCCATCATCACCGCGGTGGCCTGGCCTTCGGCCACAGCATCGCGCGCCGTGTCTATCTCATCGCGAGACAAGTGGTCCGTGTCGCCCGCCGAATCGGTGGAAACATCCTCCGGCGTCTGATCGTCCCACTTTTCAAGATCAGCGTGCTGGTCCTGCAACGCATGTGTAAGTTCATGCGCCAGCACCGGCTTTTGTTCGTTCACGTCCACCCAGTCAAGCATGTTCACTGTCTTGGTCTTGGAGTCGTAATACGCTTCGATCTGCTCTTTCAACAGCGCCAGCAAAAATGGTTTCAAAGCAAAATCGCGATCCAGAAGCCCGAACTTCTTCAGTACAACCTCGTCGCGCTGCATGCGCTTGGCGTCCTGGTCCTCGTCGAATTTCTTTGACAGGTAGCTCTCTACCGCGTCGCGTGTGGTTAACTGGCGCTTCACCGGCGTCTTGACCGCCAGGCCCGACTCGTCCGAGGAGAACTTGATCAGCTCATCAACCAGGGCAAAAAGCTGCTGGGCCTGCTTGTCGGTGATGTGGCTGTCGCCCTTGGGCTTTTCCTGCGACTGAGCCGCAGCGCGCCCGCTGCACGTTGATGCCAGCAATGCCGCCAAAACCCACACGCCCGTGCTCCGGCTGCGGATGCTCCATTTGTCTGTCCGTTGCTGCCTGCTGGTGATCTGTGCCAAGTCGCCTCCGTGTCTCTATTCAGTACGATTCTGATCTTGGATGCCGGTGGAGCGTGCAACCGGATCGGGGGTTTGGGGTCATCGGTTCCGCGCGCCTGGGGACCGCGCCGGACGTCTTGCTACAAGGCTATAATCATGAAGCGGTCCGGTGCCTCGCGAGACCCTAAAATATGCACCGTGCAGCAGAAAAGTAACACTTATGACAGATTCCACGCTAGCCGTAACTCCGTCGCCCACAGCCGTTGCTGTCCTGATGGAAGCGGCCCATATCGCTCACCAACTTGTAGCCTACCGTGGTGCGCTCACTCCACGTCTGTTGGACGCGCCGGAAACAGAAATAGCGGCACTTACCCAGAGCGCGGCATTACACGATCTTGGCTGGATGCGGCGTGTTGCCGTCCGCGGCGAAGACCGCTTCCGCTGGCTGAGCGGAATGGTCACAAATACTGTAAATGACCTGTTCCCGAATACCGGCGCATGGAATCTCGTGTTGAATGCGCAAGGACGTATTCAGGGCGATCTGACCGTCTGGCGCGAAGGCGAGGAACTCTCGCCGGTTCGCCGCAAACCGGTACCAGCTGCCGCAGCCAATGCGGAGTCCGAGAAGCTCAACCAAAGCGATGCCCGTTTGCGTGGCACCCCTTTCGCCGGCGAATCAGGCTTGATGCTTGAGATTGCCAACGATCAGCTTGAAAAGCTGCTGGCGCACTTCAATCGCTTCATCATCATGGATGACGTTGAGCTTGTGCCGTTGGTTGGAGAGCCGGTTGCTGAGCCCGGTTCTGAAACCGCCATCGGCCTCTCAGGTCCACTCGCCGACGAGGTTCTTGAGCGCGTAGGCCTGCCCACTATCGCCAGCCCCATGGCCGGCAAAGTGGTGGAATGGAATGGGTGGTATGTCACCATCGTCCGCGGCTACGGCGTGATCGCCAAACATTACGAATTCTGGCTGCCGACCGCCGGTCTTACCAAGCTGTGGTCGTGCCTGCGCACCGGTGGAGCAGTTCCCGTTGGATGCGAATCGGTGGAAAAGCTTCGCATCGCCGAAGGCATTCCTACCTACGGCATCGACATGGTGGAGAAAGATCTTCCGCAGGAAACTTCGCAGACACGCGCACTGCATTACAACAAGGGTTGCTACCTTGGGCAGGAAATCGTGGAGCGCATTCACTCGCGCGGCAACGTGCATCGGCACCTGCGGCCCATGGAACTCGCTGGCCCGGTTCCGGATAGCGGCGCCGAACTCAAGCTGCAGGATGGAACAGTCGTTGGCTACATTACCAGCGCGGCTGAACTCCCCTTGCCAGGCGGCAAACGGGTGTTCGCACTCGGCACAATCCGCGGAGAAGCCGAAGCATCCAATCAGAGTTTTAACTACACTTCAGGAGTGGCCACGGGCACAGCGCAAATTCTGGCCGAGCCGCCGGAGCTTTGACCTGTAACCTGCGCCGTAGTTGCTGCCAGGAAGATCTGGCTAGCGCATTTCGTTCGTCACTTCAAAGCTGTTAGGGGGCCAACACACCGGCTTGCCTGGCAAGAGACAAGGAATCATGACCGACACCCCGAAGTTTGAAGTCATCGATCGTCGCAAGATGAAGGCAGAAGAAGAGCAAGGAGCTTCGCAGTCCGAAGCATCCGCGCCTGCAACTCCCGCTGAAGAACCGGCAGCCTCAGGCGGACCGCGCCTGGTGGTCAACGATGCGTCTCGCGATTCAGCAGCCGCGGAAACCGCGCCGGAAGCTACCGCAGCTGAGTTGGAAGCGGAAATGCCCGCGCCGCCCACCGCCGAAGAAAGCAGCAAGCAGAAAGCAGCTTACGACGCCTCGTCGCAGCGGCTTGAAGATCTAATGCGTGCGCAGAACCCGGCCGTGGGACCTACGCCTCCGGTCACATTCGATGCCCTGGTGCAGCAGTTCTACATCTCCGCCATGATCCAGATGGGCGCCGGAACGCAGGAAGGGCAAAGGCCGCGCGTGGATATTCTGGGCGCGCGCACCACCATTGACCTGCTTGCCGTTCTTGCCGAAAAGACGAAGGGAAATCTGACCGAATCTGAAGATCGCATGTTGCAATCGGTGCTCTTTGACGTGCGTATGGCTTTCCTTGAACTCACCAGCATGATCAACCTGCAAGCCATGCAGCCGCCCGCCCCGCCGCCCCCAGGGAAAAAGTAAAAACAGCTTCTAGCTTCTAGCCCTTTGTGATTTGCGGAGCGCGTTTGCTGGTCTCTGTGAATGGCTCCTTAAGATTTGATGTGGTTCACGGGCTAGCGGACCAGAGCTAGAAGCCAGGAGCTAGAAGCTGTCTCATGCAAGGAACGCTGACATTTCTCGGAACAGGTACCTCGATGGGCGTCCCCACGCTGGGCTGCACATGCGAGGTATGCACGTCGACCGATCCGCATGATCGCCGGTTGCGCCCTTCCGCGCTCATTCGCTGGTCGGAGCCGGCGCCAGAGCGCGCAGTTGTGATCGACACGGGCCCCGACTTCCGCGAACAGGCGTTGCGCGCCGACGTCACGCGCCTCGATGCCGTCTTTTACACCCACGGACATGCAGACCACATCCTCGGCATGGACGATCTGCGCCCTCTTAGCTTTACGGCGCTTCTCGAAGGCGGCCCCATTCCGCTGTACGCATCCGATGAAACCGCGCGCGTCCTCAGGCAGATTTACGACTACACATTCTCGCCGCAGGCTACCTATCCAACGCGTGCACGGGTCCAGCTTCTGCCACTAACCGATCACACAAGCGTGCACGGCGTGGAGTTTGTGCGCGTTCCCGTCATGCATGGTGAAATGGAAATTTCCGGCTATCGTTTTGGCAATGCGGCATACCTTACTGACGTGAGCGCGATTCCCGAGTCGAGCTTCGCATTGCTTGAGGGCCTTGAGCATCTCGCCTTGTCTGCTCTGCGCCATAAGCCGCATCCAAACCACGCAACCGTGGAGCAGGCAGTTGGCTGGGCCAGCCGCATCGGCGCGCGTCACACCTGGCTCACGCATATTGCTCACGAGCTTGGCCACGAAAAAACAAACCGCATGCTGCCTGAAAGCGTGCGTCTTGCCCACGATGGCTTAACCGTCCCAATCAGCGTGAGTGTGGGACAGTGACGAACATGCCCCTTCCCGCATTCAACTCGATCGCGGAAATTCCGTCCGGCTTTGGCCCTTCTGTCGCCGCTATCGGCAACTTCGATGGTGTGCATCTTGGTCACCGCGAAATTCTCAACGCCGTCGTAAGCGAAGCGCGAAAACTCAACGCGCGTGCTGTCGCTATCACTTTCGATCCGCATCCCGACCAATACTTGCGGCCGGCGCAGACGCCTCTCCTGCTCACGCCCATGCCTGAACGGCTGCGTCTGCTCGCGGCTACGGGCATCGATGCTGCTATTGTGTTGCCGTTCGACGACGCGCTCGCAAATCTTTCGGCGCAGGAATTTGTAAGTCGCATCCTGGTGCAGTCGCTCGGCGTGCGCGGACTGCATGAAGGGCACAACTTCCGCTTCGGCCATGGCGCTCGCGCCGGCATTGCAGAACTCCAGGCAATGGGCGAGGAGTTCGGTTTTAATCTAACGGTTCATGATGCAGTCAGCGTGCACGGCCTTGAGGTATCGAGTTCCGCAATTCGCGCTCTCGTTGCTGCAGGCGACATGCGCCGAGCCCGTTGGATGCTGGGCCGCCCGTTCTCCGTG
>DASRLI010000307.1:0-9376 GCA_035648535.1 Occallatibacter sp.
GTGGCACCGATGAGCACCGTTTTGCCCGCGATCAGACGCGAATCGAATTTGCCTTCGATCAGATTGGCAAAGGAAAGCCGCGCGATGCTAGTCGGCCGGATACCATAGTCGATCAGGAAGGCATCACCGGGAAACCGCCGGCGCTGGCTAGCCGTGCCGGCGAGAAGGCCAGGCAGTGTCGGCAGACGCCAGCCGTTCCATAGATCCATGGTCTTAGCCCACCAGATGCGGCCATCGCTGGCTGGCTGGATCGTGACGGTGGCGAGCCGCGCATTGCGCTGGAATGCGTCGATCGGCGCCGTGAACACGAGGCGCCCGCCCGGCTCGGTGGCCGCCTGCTGGAAAACCGGCAGCACCACCCGGCCTCCGGCCCGCGCAATTGCATCAGCGAGCCGTGCATCGTCCGCGGGCGCGCTATGTGCACTGAAATCTACGTCGAGCGCGATGGTCCGCGCACCGGCTTCAGTCAGGCGCTCGATTGCAGCGGCGAAAAGCGCGCGCGGCCAGGGCCACGTGTCGAGCCGGCGCAGGCTCGTTTCGTCGATCTCGACAAGGGTAAGATCGCCACCCGCCGCGTGCGGCAGCATCTGATATTGCAACTCGAGTAGGGCGCGGTCGAATGGGGCGACAAAGCCGTTCATGTACCACCAGCCAAGGGTGGTCAAGGCCACGGCGCCGCACATGACGCCACGCCAACGCCCGTCTGCGAACAGGCGGGCGATCGCACTGCGCCCGGCGGCCGGGCCGGCGACTGGCGCGCCCGTCGCCGCTTCTGTCACGGGAGCGCGCGCCCCGACTCCTTCGGCACCGCCATGGCCTAGTTCTTTCCTTTGCCGTTGCCGTTGCCGTTGCCGTTGTCGTTGCCTTTGCTCTTGCCTAGAGCGGCTGCGGCTGCGGCATTGCTCGCTGCGGCGCTGGCGTTGCCGCCGACGGCGCTGGCGGCGATGGCGACGTTTTTCCCTATGCCGTTGCCGTTTCCGTAGCCGTTCTCGTTCTCATTGGCATTTGCGCCGGCATTTCCGTTCCCTTTGCCATTGTCGCCGGCGTTTCCGTTCCCGTTGCCGTTATTGCCAATGGCGCTGGCCTGATCATTGGCCGCGCTGCCACCGAAAGGACCCGGCATGGCAGCATTTGGAATCAAACCCTGGGTCAGCGCTGCGATGCCCTCGGCATGGGGCTCGATTTTGCCGCCAATCATGGGGGCGTGGCCGTCCATCGGCACGGATTTCAGCCCGTCGATGGCATTCTCCGCGCGCGTCCCTGACTTGTCGCCTGCTGGTTTCGCGCCGTTGCCAGGCGTCGCGCCGCGGCCGATAAGGTGAAGCTCGCCCTTCGGCCCGGCTGGCACCACCGCCGTCTGGCCGGGGAAGACCAGCGTCGCGTTCTGCCCGTCGATGCTGCGGCATTGCACGATGCCGCGCGCGACGTGCACCGCGGCGCCTTGATCACTCACGGTCACAGTGAAGATCGTGCCCTTTATCACGGCAGCAAGGTAGGGCGTCTTGACCTGGAAGCGGTCGATGCCCCGCGGCACCATGTTGTAGAGCACTGTGCCTACGGTCTGCTCGGCTGTGGGCATCGCAGTCTCAGCCACCGGCAGTTCGAGCTGGCTATTGGGCGAGATGACCAAACGATCGCCGTCATGCTCGACGGTGACGCGGCCATTATGGCCAGTCTTCAGCATGCTGCCGGGCTGTACGACATTCGAGGCGGAAACCGGCATCCAAGCGCCGCCCGGCCCTTCGATCTGGACCTCCCCTTCGGTGCCGACAATGAGCCAGCCGGCATCGGCCGCGCGGACGCTTCCCGTCGTCATGAGTAGCGCCAAGCCTAAAGCGGCCGCGATCGTGACGCGTCGCGGATTGAGCGCAAGGGTGATGCCGATGGGATTCATGGATTCCTCGCTTGGATGTTTAAAAACGTGCAGCTGCTTGTGGTATTCGGCACCCCAATGCTAGGGCGCGACGCATTAATTTCTCGTTTAGAGATTCGTTTTCGCCCTGTTAGCCGGGATTTACGGTAAACGCCGGTGCAGCCGACTGTTAACCATGCGCCGCCAGCTTTATCGCAAACCGCGCAAGACTTTGGCGCAATGCTCGGCACTTAAGATCGCCTTAGCAGTTCACCATGTAGCCTGGCCGCGAAGACCGATGATGGCGCGACGCGATCCGCGCGCGCACTAAAGGCGGGCATGGGCTTGGCAGCCGGCAAACTAGCAACCGCGTGGGGATCTCTTTCTCTTTCGGCTGCGATCGTCGCCGCGGTCGGAATCTCCTCCGCCTGGGCGCAGACCAACACTCGCGCAGCCGATCCCGGTCGCATCGAGCAGCGATTCATCCCCCAATTTCCGAAGGTCCTGCCGCCCGGGCCGGGGATTGAATCGCCGCCGCAAGTCGAGCCGACGCTCACCGGGGCAAGCGGGACCTTCACTCTTGCTGCGGTCGATATCGAAGGCGCGACGATCTATTCGCCGAACGAGCTCGCGCCGCTCTACGAACCCTACCTAGCGCAGACTGTGACCCTGGCTGACGTGCAGAAGATCCTGCAGGCGATCACCGACAAGTACCACGCCGATGGCTACTTTCTGTCGCGTGCCGTGGTCGAGCCGCAGGCACTCGTCCTCGGCATCCTCCGCGTGCGGATCATCGAAGGCTTTGTCTCTGCCGTCGAATTCCAGAACAAGCCCACCGACCGCGCCGACCTGTTCAACCGCTTCGCCGCGAAGATCGAGGCTGAGCGCCCGCTGCGTCTCACGACGCTGGAGCGCTACATTCTGCTGATGGGGGACCTGCCTGGCATATCGCTGACCCCCAGCCTCAAGGCGGTCGATAACGATGCAGGGACCTTCGAACTCGTAATCCGGCTCGATCAAAAGCCCGTCGAGGCATTGTCGCGGCTCGATAACCACGGCACGCACGCAGTCGGGCCACTTGAGGCAACGCTGAGCGGCGCGCTTAACTCGGCGCTGGGTCTAGGCGAGCAAACGCGATTGAGCTATGTCACCGTTCCCAACCACCTGCAGGAGCTGAAATACGTTGAGTTAGTGCACGGCGAGCCGATCGGCGCTGAGGGTACGCGGATCGCCCTCGACGGCATTTACAATGACGTGCATGCGATCGCTGATGCCGGCAGCCTGCCAGCGCTGAGCGAAAGCCATTTCCTCAAGTTGATCCTAGCGCATCCGCTGGTGCGCCAGCGGGCACAAGTGCTCAACCTGACGGCGCAATTCGACTATGAGAACGTCGCCTTGACCCGACAGGGGGGCACCAGCTTCGTCGACGATTTATCGGTCGCGCGGATCGGCGGCACCTATCAGCTCACGGACGGGTGGGCCGGTTTGAACGTTGTCGGCCTTCAGGCCAGTCAAGGGCTCGGCATTTTCGGCGCGACCAAGCCGGGCGCACCTAACCTATCGGAGCCGGGTGGCCGCAGCGAATTCACCAAGGCCAATTTCCAGCTGTCGCGACGGCAGCGCATTTCCAATGACTGGGCCGTGCTGGTCGAAGGGCTGGTGCAGCGTTCGGCGCAGCCCCTGCTACTGACCGAGCAATTCGGCCTGGGCGGCAGTCGCTTCGGCCGCGGCTTCGATCCCTCGGAAATCACCGGCGACGATGGCGAGGCCGGGTCGCTGGAATTACAAAACGGCCGCGATCCGGGATGGAATTGGCTGCAGAGCTACCAGCTCTTCGCCTTCTTCGACGTGGGCGAGGCTATCCAGCGTGCGCCCACCGGACCGATCCAGCAATCGTTGGCCTCGACTGGGCTTGGCGTGCGCGTCCGCCTGGCTCACAATCTTACCGGCGAGGTTCTCGGCGCCTTCCCAGTTACCCAGCACGTCGCCCCCGGCACCACACGCAAGGGCGACGGCGTGTTCTTCACGGTCACGCTGCAGAATTGAGCCGCGGTCAGCCCAATTGGCCTCGATTTATTGAACCAGTGAGGTCCCATCCGCCCCAGGTTCGGCTAAAGCCCGCTGCATGGCAGGAAAACCGCGTTCAATCATGCATAACTGACCAATCGAGCGCCTAACGGCCGCAAACAAGCGAGATGAAGGTCGATGATGTGGCTAGAGGGGTGAGCATGTGGAATCGGTGGCGAAAGGTCGAGACATAGGCTGAGCGGGCTAGTCTCGCGGCTTAGCGCCCTGGCGCACGCACTAGAACGATTTCCTTCGCGGCAGACGCGGCGGGACGAGCCACCACAGCAGCAGCGCATAAAGGCAGACCGCGATGTAAAGCACGGCGAAGGCCCAAAGTGGCAGCGGCCAGTAAATGAGCCGATTGACCCAGCCTGCGATGAGCGGCGCAGGCACGGCAGGCTCACTCGCCGGTTGCAGGAGATTGGCCTGCCAGATGGTGAGGAAGCAGACCCGTTGCAGCACGGCCTGAAACGCCACCACGGCGAGGACAGCGAGATGCAAGGCACGCCACCAGAAGACGCAGACGAAACGCCAGCCGCGCCATGCCCCTAAGGGGATCGCGATTAGGCCGAAGATGTTGAAGAGGATGATGCCGATATGGAGCAGCAACACGGCATCGGCGAGCGCGGATCGGTATTGCGGGTCCATCGGTGAAGGTCGCCCTTTGGGCGGCATCATACCGCAGCTAGATTTTCTCGGGCAAAAACCCAATTGAGGAGCTGCTAACAGACATAGCCTGGTAGCTCGTCGGGCTGATAACCTGCTAGTCAGTTCCACCATGTCGGACGAAAACCAACATTGGGTACCGAAGTTCCTGATCCGCCATTTCATTGACAGTGACGGCCGGCTGTTTTGCCTCGACATTCACACGGACAAAGTGACCAAGCCTCCGCCGAAGCAGGCGGCATCCGAGAAGGGCTTCAACGACTTCGCCCTCGACGGGGAAGCCATCACCTTCGAGGACAAGCTGGAGAAGATTGAGACGAAGGCCGCGCCCGTTCTCAAGCAAATCGTGGCTGCCAAGAGCCTCGTGGACATCGGCGCCGCCCAGCGCCAGCGGGTGGCCGAGTTTATGGCTGCGCAAAGCTTTAGGACGAAGGCGTTCTATGAGGGCTTCGCCGACAAGCCGGACCGGCAGAAGTTCGGCCGGATTTTCCGGAAGCTTTGGGATAGCGCGTTCATCACGACTAGCGAGATCGCGCGGCGTCATTGGGCGCTGATGGTGATTGAAGGCGCTGACATCTTCTATCTCGGCGACAACCCAGTTGTCTTGCAACGCACCGACAATCCCAAGGATGGCAGCAATCTCGGCTTTGATGTTAAGGGTGTCGAAGCGTTCCTGCCTCTGTCGCCAACATGCGCGCTATACATGCCGTGTAAAGCCACGAGCGATGATCGCATCGCACGCTACGACGCCGCGATGGAGCTGCATCGCGTGGTTCGCTCGGCCGCCTTGCGTGGCGTGCCCGGCGGTTCAACCGAATTGCAAAAGGCGCAACTAGCGATCTCCAGACTGCACACGTTGGTGCAGGCCTTCAGAACAGGCGCGCCGATCAGCGCCCCACAAGAGAACATCGACAACCTGAATTATCTGCAGTGCACCTGGTCGCACGGTGCGATCTACTCCAACCGTCGAGACTTCGCGTTTGCGCGGCGTGTGTTCCGCGAGAATCCTCAATATCGGACCGTGCCGAAGACGTCGCTTGTAGTTGGGGACTGGCCCTGGATCTGAGCGAAGTGAGTTTTGATACATCTGACCCCCTACAGGGGTGGGGGGTCGTGACTCGAAACTCACGCCCAATGCAAATATGTGCATTAACGGAGTGTCGGGATTTCTACTTAGAAGACCTATGGGTGGCGGCCTGGGTCAGCACCATAAATATCCACGGGGTCTGTCTTAGAATCGAACTCAGAGCGGTTCAGCAAGCCATTCGCAAAGTAGAAAGCGTCTGCGGCCTGCTTTTGTAGCAGTAACTGGGTGGGGTCTTTAGGCAGCATGGGATACACGCCCAGACATCATCTTGGCCACCAGCGCATCCAAAGCAGCCAAGTCGGCCTCGGTCGGCATGGCGCCTGCCACTTGCACTGGCAGCACGACCGGCTTGCAGACCGCTGTTGCAATCAATTTCACTGGCACAGCCTTTGGCTTGGTTTCCTGCTGGTACCAGTTCAGCAGCGCCTCGGTCTGCATCAGCATGAACCAGACCTCTGGTTGGGTAGGAGGCTTCTTCACAGAATGATTGTTCTTTGTGTACCAGGTAAAGTCTGCCCAATTGGCGATTGTGTAAGCCAGCACCAGCGGAATAGTCGGCCCCACTTTGTTGGCAAGGTTCTTCATCTGGCCGGTGCGCTTGGCCGTCCAGGTAACGTGGTAACCAGGCGAAGCCAGTGCCACCTGTTCACGCCACAGCTTCTCGAGCTGGCCGCCCATGACGTGCGCCTGGGCTGCTAAGGCTGTCGGGTTAGCCTTCTTCCCGGCCAGGACAGGGACCACGATGTCAGCAGCCTTAGTATCCCCTCGGATAACTTCCTTCACATTCGAGTCCATCTTCTGGCCTTCTTCCTTCCCCTGAATATCTCCGAACGCGCGAAGCGCGTAATGAGACTTCTTAGTCTCAGACTCGTGAAGATCTCCTGTTAGATCTCCTGTAGATGAGTGGAGCGCTGGGCCACCACTTGAGTGGGGTCCTGGCACACCATGGGCTTGGTGCCCTGGCACATCATTTGAGTGGAGTGTCTCCCCCAGCCGGATGTGCGTCATAGGTTGGCCAGCAAACCGCATTATCTTGGTCACCACCAGTCCTCTGGAAATGAGAATCTTGATGACCCGTTTGTACTGTTCGAGAGACATGCCTGTGTCGGCACACCAGAACACGCGTGTGTTCGCTACCCAGCGAAATCCGTGCCGCCGCACCTTGGCGATGCCAACATAGTGCTGGATGCGAAACAACAGTAGCCCTGCGAGAGGACCGCCAGCCTTCTGCGCGCATTGACTTAGCGGCAGATGTGCTTGTGCGACATGCTGAACGTCGGTGGCTGTATTATTCATGGGATGACCTGTTGGTTGACGGACGAGCGATGTCTGTTAGGAGATGACGATCGACCTAAGCGACACGAGACTTCGCGATGTGGGTCTGAACGTCTTCAAGGAGATATCGGACCGCTCGCGAACCGATCTTGATGAAAGGAACCAGAGGTGCTTGGCCGAAATGCTTTCCGGCCCACCTGTCGCGCGCCAGGAATGCCTTGCTAACGCTAAGTAGCTGTGCCGCCTGGGCACTCGTGAGAAGCTGCCGTAAGGTGTCTTCAGAATTTTTCGATTCAAGATTGGTCATGGGGAATCTCCATGGTTAAGGGGTATCGCCTATAGCCCTCCTGGAGACGACAGTGATTATTGTGCCAGAGAATCTAAACTGATTCAGAAGAAAGAAATTAAGGACCGAGCCGTGCAATCAATTTCACTTTAGGATCGTCGGTCTACGAACCATGGCGACCGTCAGAACTCATCAGGCGGGGCAGAGACCGTCGAGGTTCGCGGCATAAGCGACCTTCGCGACCTCCTTCGCCAAGAGTCCGGGCGTGAACTTCGAGCCATACTGGCTTGTGACGCTGTTGTCCGCATGGCCCAAGAGCGCCTTGATCTTGGTATCTTCGACGCCACCCTGAACAAGCGCGTCCTTGAAGCTGTGCCGAAACGAATGGAATGAGGTTCTCGACGTCTTCACACCTACCTGCTTGGTATAGCGGCTGAACCACTTACTGAAGTTGTGACTGTAATAGCCATCCTTGCCCTTCTCGATATCGGCAAAAACCCGACCATCAGGATTGCCCTTACGCTGCTCGCCGACGAAGTCCATGAAGCCAAGCTTCACCAGCATCGGATGGACGGGAACGGCGCGACGGCTGGATGCCGTCTTCAGGTGCTTGTCCTCGCCCTCACCTTTTTTCACATCGAAGAAGGCTACTCCCTGATCTTCACGAACGTCGGTCGCCAGGAGTTGGACGATCTCACCGAGCCGCATGCCTGTGAACAGCCCGACGAGTGGCACCCAGTAACACCCGTCCTTCACAATGAACTTGCCCGGTTTGCCACGCATGGTCGATGACCTGTGACCGACATACTGCGGTGAACTAAAGAGTTTCTGAAGCTGCTCAACCGAAAACGGGGACCGCGCGTCCTGGGCGTTGACCTTCGTGTTGATCTTGACCTTCAAACCCGGCGCCTTGGTCAGGTAGCCCTCATCCACGGCCCAGAGGAAGAAGGTGCGTAAATTCGCCAGGTACTTCTTGCGGGTCTTGGTGGCCAGCCCGGCATTCGTACCAGGCTGCTTCGAAACTTTTAGGATCTCGGCCAGACTCTTGCCGGCGAATTTGCCCAGCTTGGTGTAGTTAGGCGGGAGATGCAGAAGAGCATTCCGGTACTGGCGCACATCTTCGTCGGTGACGTGGCTGATGAGACGATCACCGCCAACCAAGGTGCAAAAGACTTCGAGGACCCGTTTGTTTTCGTTGAACGTCTTGCCTACCCACTCGTTGGACTGGCTCTTGATTTGGGTATACCGCTCCGTCACGGCAGTTAGCGTGTCAGCCTTTGTCTCCTCTTCACCCGGCAGCGGCGGCAGCGGCCCTGGTAGGATGTCGTGGAATAGCGGATCGGTTGGTATCGTCCCAGCCATCTGACCCCGCAACAAGGCCACTAGCACGCGTCTGCACTCGGCTTTAGCGCGCAGGACACCGTGACAGATGGCGTCGAATTGCTCGCTCGCTGTCGCAATGGGCTTGAAGCCGCTGTCTTGAAGTAACTTCTGCGCCTGCGCCACCGTGAAGCCGTCATATTGGTGTCGGCCTATACGCTGGAGAAGAGCCAGCTCATCGTTCTGGGCGCCGAGAATCTCCGCGTCGAAGTCAAATCGCGGGTCTTGCGGAGCGAGCAGCGCCACTTCGGCGGTATAGGTAAGCGCCTGCGCGTAGTAGCGCCGCGCGAGATCCGTGATCGCCTCGGGGGTAAGGTTGGGCATTGCTTCGACCTTGCAGAGCAGCGCGGTGAGTGAGGATGAGAGCAACCTACAGCGTTGTCTTGCGAGAGTCTGATCGCTGGTTTTAAGGGAAAGCTTGAATTCGCGTTTGCCAACGCGCGGCACCAGCGACCGTGGCACCGCCATGCGGAAATAAAGGGCGTCGCCCCGGCGACACAAATGCGCCAGCCTGTAATTCGCCACCTCGCCCGCCTCCTTGCTGTACCACGATGATGTACCAGCACTGGAAGCGAGACGGTCTTGGCGACGAAAACTCTAGGGTTTCTGCGGGCTGAGCGAGAAAGTGGCGGAGGGGATGGGATTCGAACCCACGATACGGTTTGACCCGTATAACGGTTTAGCAAACCGCCGCCTTCAGCCACTCGGCCACCCCTCCGCAATGAGTGGTGTCGTTTCACGGCGTATGCGAGAGCCGTTCTAA
>DASRLI010000308.1:0-3297 GCA_035648535.1 Occallatibacter sp.
GAGTGCGGCAAGAAGTCGGGGGTCACGCGGCTTGAGGCCTGAATCTTGGGTACCATCGCCGGAACACGCCTTCCAGTTCGTCATTGAGAACCTTGGTCCTTGCCTGGAGCAGGAGGTGTGCTCCACGGTGGGTCCACTGCATCTGCTGCTTCTTGACGAACCGTCTGCTCACGACCTGGTTGATGGTCGATTCAACGAATGCCGTGCTGATTCTCTCGCCCTGTCGCCATCGCTCGCCAAAGTTTGGAATGAAGTCGCAGTTGTTCCTGATGTAGATCTCAAACTCGGCCAACCCGTTGGCAGCTTTCGCCGCAGGAACTGAATGCGCTTGGATCAGACTCAGATCGATGGACAGGCCGGTAATCCGCTCGAGTGCTTCCGGAGTGTTTCCGTGCCATAGAAGATGCTTGATGCTCTCCAACTGCTTCGCGACGTCGGCGCCAGTCTCAGGCCGCTCCTGCTGAAGTCCTTTTGTCTGCTGTTGCAAGACAGTCAGCCGCATCGTGATGTGAAACCAATCCAGCAGATGCTCGCTGAACGGATGAAGGTACTGCTGCACGCGTCGGACGTCTTCGCCGCCGTCGGACATGAATACCACCTGCTGATTTTCCTGCATTCCTTGCGATTTCATCAGCTCCCACAACCGCCGGCGCGGCTTCTCGTCATAGGTTTGCACGAAGCCAAAGCACTTCGCCGAGGGCACCTCGGTTGCATCCTCGCGCCGGAAGGCAACGACGCTCTTGCCAGCGATTACTTCAAAACACCCCTGTTTATGCGCCGCTCGAACGTAGCCGCCATCGATGCCAACCGTGATCGGACCGTCCGGCAGAGGCTGTTGCTCCCAATCGTTTTCCGAGCCTTCGTACTCATTGAGTTGCCGCTCTCGGCCCAGTTCCTGCTCGATCCGTTCCGCCGTTGCCTGTAGGTGGATGCGGACACTTTCGTGATTGGCGGAGTCCCCAATCGGCAATACTTCCCTCAGTAAGTCCGCCACCTTTGCGAAGGGGATCAACGACGCCCATTTGCTCTCCAGGTAAAGCATTTCTACGCTGGTTCGCCCCTGGAGCCATGTTGCCGTCGGCCGGAATGTTTCCGGGCCTTGGGTCTGGCAGGCGCATCGGTTCCACCGGGGATTTAGCACGTTCACTGAGCCGAAGAGAGTCTTCACGGGCGTGCTTCCAGAGTCCTTGGTCGTGTGCCGCCGGCCGCAATGTCGACACGCCTGCCGTTGCTCCAGATTCTCGCTGACCTGTCGCGCGACCATAAAGTCCTGTACGCCTGCGAGCAGTGCTTTGCTCTCAGCCAGACTCATGCCGAGGGTCTCCATCGCCAACTCTTGCCTCTCGATCCCCAGCATCTGCCTGCGCTGTTCGCTGCCGTCAGCACTCACACACACTACCTCGATGCGAACATTCATGCCCGGAACCTCCGCCGCTGCTGCGTGAATATTCTCAATCGCTCGTTGGCTTCCTGCAGACAGAAGCGCTCCGGCTCCAAGGGGCCACTCTCCTTCAGCCTCTGATCGATGCTGCGGAGACCGTCGTCCATCGCGGTGCGCAGCAAGTCCCAGGTCTGGGGCGCCTGATCCGGACAAGCCTCAGCCAACATCAGAATGCCAGCCTCCACCATAGCTGGAGCTAACATCGCTTTGCCCTCACTTTGCCGTTTCAGCATCAGCCGGTAACCAGTTGGACCGCCGCAAAACTCTGGTGGCGTAGCGCCACGACCACCCATACAAGCTGGCTCTTCGTCCTCCTTTGTCCCCTCCTGAATGTCGAGGACTTGAACGTCCCACTCCCACATATGCAAGGTGTCGCAGATGTAGAGGAACTTTTCTTGCCGGTGCAGTCTGAACTCATGCAAGGCGCTGGATCGCGTCTTCCGACGAAAGCTGTTGAACTCCTGGGCATGGACACGGAAAATGTAGTCCAAATTGCCGCTCCATCCCAAGACGGCGCAAAACATGTCGTTGAACTCCGGCAGACTCGTCTGATCGGAGACCGCGACCTGGCGGATCACCATGGGACTCACATGACGGAGAACAACTCGTAGAATCAGGCGTTTGAAAGACAATTGATCGATCATCGATCCAGATTACGCCGGCCTCAACCCAAGACGACCCCCGACTTCTTGCCGCACTCGTGACCTTGATCTCAGCGGGCAGGCGTTGGCCGAGCGTGAAGATGACGCGGAGAGGTTGTTCGGATTGCCGTAACATCGAAAACGTAAGAAAAACTTAGCAGTGGTGGCCGTCTGCTGCGTTTGCTGTGGTAATGTTTCGCACACAATCGATACCCGAGACGAGGTGGGAATGAACAGACGCAACTTCATAGCTCTTAGCGGATTAGCGGTTGCCGAAACCCTCTTGCCAAGAGCTCAGGCGCAACCACAATCAACAAACGTCGTTGTTCTGGATGCGTTTTGGGAGTCAGCTATCCCGATCAAATCGACAGCCCGCTCTCCCTTGCCGAGCTATCGCACACATGGAGTTGTTCGACCTGCCATCATCGCTTTGAATGCACCGTGGACCATCCATCTACCCGCGCGAATCGATTGGAGTTCATTAGGCGCATCTTCGCTGTCGTATTCGATCTCTAGCGACGACGGGGTGCTCGTGAGTTCTCCGTTCATTTCGGTCGGCAAAGTAGACACCCCGGTTTATGATCTCGGATCGAACTACACGGTGCCGAAGTCATTTAACAGCATTGGAAAACGTGAGTTAACGCTTGTTCTGTCGGTCGGCCCTAAAGCAACCTCGACTGAGATAATGCGGGCAAAAAGCACAGTCTACTCGTCTCTTGCTACGCCCATATCTCCCTGGCACCCGCAGAATGCGGCGTTCGAAACGGCACCTTGGCTTGAGGCCGTCGACCTAGTCGTCGGCTGGGCACAGGGCGCGACCACACCCACACAGTGTCTAGAGGCTCTTACGCGAAATCTCTACAGTGTGGCAGCGATTCGGGGAACAGGTGTAAAGACTCGGTTTTCGTATTCGGGAGATGCTGCGCCGAATTACACCTCGTGGGAGCATTACGATTTCCCGACTGACACCGTGTCTGTTTCAGGGTTTGCTCTAAATAGCTGGCTTACGCAATGCCTTAACGGCACCGGCGGCCGAGGTGAAGATCCCACTTCAATGAATTGCACAGATTGCGCAGTCAAGTCCAAATTGTTCTGTAGATTGCTATTCCTCAGGGTTCTTGTTCTTGTTGGTTGAGGGGCCAGCTCGCGGAGGGCGTAGCCCGGAGCGAGCTGGCCCCTCAGGCGGCCACTGCCGGGGCCTCGGTTGCTGCGACT
>DASRLI010000309.1:0-2377 GCA_035648535.1 Occallatibacter sp.
AGTTGAGCCGCAACCGCAGTTCCTGAGAACTGCTCAAGTCCAGATGATACGTAATCTCCAGCGTCTCCAAATCGATGTCCGGATGGTAAAAGCGGTTAAACAGTACAAGGCCATCGGCACCGGCACGGTCTAGTTTGTGCATTGCGTTGGGAATAGAACTGAAGAAGGGACTCAGCTTGACTGCGAGGGGAACATGAAGCAGACTTTTTACCTGCGTGACAACATCGCAATACCTGTCTTCCGCAGAAGCGCCGCGCACCTCTGGGTCTGTGGGCATGTAATAAATGTTGAGTTCGATGGCGTCTGCACCGGCGCTTTCCATCATTTTGGCGTAATGGGTCCAACCGCCAGTCGAAACACCGTTCACGCTGGCAATAATAGGGATTCCGACGCTCTTCTTGGCCTTCGCAATGTGTTCCAGATAGGGCTTAGGTCCCATGTTGTATTTGTCGAGGTCAGGCAGATAGCTCAATGACTCGGCAAAACTCTCCGTACCCCGGTTCAATGAACGGTCCAGTTCCTCGCTTTCAAGCGTGATCTGCTCTTCGAACAGCGAATGCAGCACCACAGCCGCCGCGCCGGCGTCTTCCATTTTGCGAATGTTGTCGATCTCCCGTTGCAGAGGAGAAGATGACACCACAACCGGATTCTTCAGATGCAGCCCGAGATAATCAGTCGAAAGATCAATCATTCCTTTGCTCCCTTGGTTTCAGTACCGCCTTGCCTAAGTTGCGCATATCTCCAGGCGGTAATGATGCCAGTTTGTTATAAGGCTTCCAACGGCTGTGGGTATCGTTAACAGCTTCGCCCAGCAAATGTCTTGCGGAAGCGGCATCAGCATGGTTGAGAATATTGAAACACCGGCGGCGGTCAGGACTTCCACAAATAGCTCTGCAACTTTCTTTGCCATTTCGTTCAGATTCTTCTGCCGGCTCAGCAGGAAGGAAATCAATACGCTCCTTCAACTGGCTGCGGAATTCCTTTCTCGCTTTTTGCCCTTTCGCATAGCGGCAAAGCTCACCCGACGCGAACTGCGCCCCGGGTGGAGCGTCTTGTCAGGCATGGATTCGGATAAAGCATGCAATCGTTCAGGCTGCTATCAGCCAAGATTCTCTGCCGCGAAATTCCAATTAATCAGTTTTTCCAGCACTGCGTTGATGTAGTCCGCGCGCCGGTTCTGGTAATCCAGGTAGTAGGCGTGTTCCCACACGTCGATGGTCAATAACGGTTTCATGCCTGTGGTTATCGGCACATCTGCATTGCCGGTCTTGACCACCTTGAGCTTGCCGCCGTCCAGAACCAGCCATGCCCAGCCGCTGCCAAACTGGGTCATTGCAGCAGTAGTCAACTCCTTCTTGCATGCATCCAAGGTGCCGAAGGAAGCCTCGATCTTTTGCTTCAATACTGCGGGTGGCTCACCACCGCCCTTCGGCTTCAGACTGTGCCAGTAAAACGTGTGGTTCCATGTTTGCGCTGCATTATTGAAGATCGCGGTCTTATCAGCTTTGCCGGCTGTCACGGTGATGATCTTCTCCAACGGCAGGTCCGCAAACTCCGTTCCAGCTATCAGCTTGTTCAGGTTATCGACATATCCCTTGTGATGCTTGCCGTAGTGGAAGCCAATCGTGTGTGCTGAGATTACAGGAGCCAGCGCGGCCTCTGCGTAGGGCAGGGACGGTAGAACGTACGGAGATACACTTTCAATCGTATTCTTCATCTTTTCCTTCCTATCTTGGAACCTCAAAATGAATCACAACCGAACCACCATCGACTGGCGCTTTACGTGCATAAAGGCCTACACAAAGTTCGGTCACAAAAGAAACCACACTACGCGATTAAAGACCGAGAAGCTCCTTGATTCTATTTGTGGATGTTCTCAGAGTGAGGAACCCGGTCGACAACTACTCGCCGATCAATGGTTGCCTTCTTCAGGCTGTTGTGCGGATCGATGACGAATTTTTTCGCCGAGCCTTTGTCGAATGTCCGGTATGCTTCAATCGCTCTGTCGAGCGAGACAACCTCTACATTCATGACCTCGCTCAGGTAATCCATTCGGCCCCACAGAATTGCCATCATCAGGTCCCGGCTATACTTGACCACTGGGCACTGTCCCGCCCTCAAACTCGGCGACTTGATCCACGCTTTGCCGAAATCGAGGTTATAGCTGCCCTGTTTCTCCGTTTTGTTACGGGCTTTCAAGTCCCCGGCGATGTAGACTCCGGGAATACCCATCCCACCGCCGTAGCGAACCACCTCAAACAGGCCATTAAGCACCGCTGCCGGATCTTCTCCCGCGCCGGGGCCGTAACCATGCGACTCGAATCCGACACAGTCAACCCCGCAATCCACTTCGCGGACGCCGACGATTGCCTCGATC
>DASRLI010000310.1:0-9544 GCA_035648535.1 Occallatibacter sp.
GGGGTGCGAGTCCCAACGACTCGTTGAACCGGATGCTGGTCCCACCGCTCGACAGGTTGATTGTCTCCCCGGCAATCGCTCTTCCATCTGGCATCCGAACCACAACCGGCGTTGCGATACTAATGCGAACAGTGGTCCGCAGCTGTCTCAACTCGCGCGCTACAGCCGTGCACACGCCCAGAATCACAACGTTGAAGCAGCACCAGATCACGTTCATCAGTACCGTGCCCGGGCGATCTCGATCCCAGATAAAGAAACGCGGAATAGCGACGATGAGCCCGGCGATGTTGAATAGCAGCATGACAAGAAACGGCTGTGCGATTCTGGCATCAAAGAACGTGCGCTTCACAACGCCGCCTTTGGACGTTACATTAAACTTGCCCGACCGTGGATTAATGAGCGCCAACATCGTGGGCAACAAAATATAAGGAGACAAAACCGTCTCGTAAATCTCATTCCAGAATGAGTGCCGATGCTCGCCCTGAATCCTCGAGTTGGTCACATTTGAAAGCGTCAGGTGGGGCACCGCATAGGCAAGAATTGCCGCCCAGTATCCGGGAATGTTGGTGTGGTGAAGCAACAGATAGATCAAGGGTGCGGTTAGAAAGATCAGGCGTGGCACCGCGTACAGAAAGTGGCACATCGCATTCAGATAGCACAGCCTCTGAGCAAACTTCAGACCAGGCGCAAACAGCGGGTTGTCGGTGCGCAGAATCTGAATCATCCCCCTGGCCCAACGAATCCGCTGGCCAACGTGAGCAGATAGCCTTTCCGTGGCAAGTCCGGCAGCCTGGGGAATGTTGATGTAGGCCGTGCCCCAGCCGTTCATCTGCATCCGCAATGAAGTGTGCGCATCCTCCGTTACGGTCTCCACAGCGAAGCCGCCAACATCGTCCAATGCCGTCCGTCGCAGCACCGCGCATGATCCGCAGAAAAAGGATGAGTTCCAGAAGTCGTTGCCGTCCTGCACCACGCCATAGAACAGTTCTCCCTCATTGGGGATCACGCGGAACTGTTCCAGGTTGCGCTCAAACGGATCAGGTGAATAAAAATGATGCGGCGTCTGCAGCATCGCCAGCTTATGGTCGCGCAGGAACCAACCCACCGTCATTTGCAGAAAACTGCGCGTAGGCACGTGATCGCAATCGAAGATAGCCACCAGCGGAGACGTCATGCTCTTCAGCGCGGTGTTGATGTTGCCCGCCTTGGCATGCACATTATCTTCGCGAGTCTTGTAGCCGATGCCAGCCTCAAAAGCGAAGCGCTCAAACTCCTTGCGCCGCCCGTCGTCCAGGATATAGATATGTAACTTGTCCGCGGGCCAGTCCATGTTGAGCGCACCCAGTGCCGTGTAGCGCACCACCTCAAGCGGCTCGTTAAAGGTCGGAATCAGTACGTCAATGTGTGGCCAATCCTCTGTATTTTCGGGCAGCGCCACTGGCGCACGACGCAATGGCCAAATGGTCTGAAAGTACCCCAGAAAGAGGATGATGAATGCATAGGCCTCCGCAAGCAACAGGCACATGATGAAGAATGCATCCAGCGCGCCCCAATGACTTGCGGGGTCCTCAAAAAAACGCACCACCTGCAGAACGCGCCAGTATCCGTACCGGAACGTACAAAACATCGACATCATCATCAGCGTGAGCGTCACCAGGTAGGAATCGGTGCTTCGCGCCATGGCCAAAGCCATCAAAACGGTAAGCAATCCGAGGACACCCTGCTGCTCCCAGCTAAGCGGAAGCACAGCCAGGAAAAAGAAAACAGCCGCCGCCGCAAGCAGGAAGAGCAGCCGGAGAGTTTTGGTGAAGATGTTCTCCCCTGCTCCAATATCCTGCCAAAGGCCCGATGCCCTCATCGCTCACTCCAGCGCACTCCACGGTAGGTGCTGCTCGCGGGTGCGGATTGGCTCTTCACCCAGCTCGCAAGGGTGCCAAAATCCTCAGCCACGGTGGAATTGGGCGCGTAGTCCATCACTGTCATCCCCTCGGCCAGCGCTTCGCTTACAGCCGGTGCGCGGCGCAGAACAAACGGCAACAGACGGTCGCCCAACTGCTCGCGAAGCACTTCGCGAATATCAAGGTGCAGCGGAAGAGAGGGATCAAACTGATTCAGTACGTAGTAAGGCAGCGCCGGCTTTCCGCCCCCGCCGCCATTGTGCTGGAAGAAACTGTCGATCGAGCTGACGCTCACTACCGAGTTCATGTCCGGAACCATTGGCACCAGCACCAGAGGCGCCATTCGCACCACCCGCCGGGTGGTTGCGCCAGAGGCAGTTGCCAAATCGACGATCACGCGGCTTGCCCCCCGCGCATGGGTGGCGATCTCTCCTGTCAGAACCTCCTGCGCTGCATTCTCCGGGCCCAGACCCTCGGGATCGATCGTCACCAGTTGGATAGGTGTGTCGCCGCTGGCGCCGGGAGGGCTGAAGGTCCGCAACAGCCCAGGACGCTGATCGCGGGCTCCAAAGAAAAATGGCAACAATCCAAACGGAGCGGTATCCACCAGCAGAACCCGTTCGCCCCGGGCCGATAGAGCTCGACCAAGGGTTGCAACCAGGCTGGTCTTGCCGACGCCGCCAGCGAGAGAAAAAATGGCCACCACGGGTGCACGAGAGGGCAACGGGACCGGCGCCGCCTCCACTGGTGCGCTGGCGCCACCTTCAAACAGCCCCCTCAGGGCGAACCAGCGCGAGGTCATGCGATCTCGTGAGCCTTGCAGTGTATCTTCAGGCGCCTCGGGCGCCGCCGGCTGCACGGCTGGTTCCGGGCGATCAGTCGTCAGCCACGCGGGACGGCCTGCATTCTCGCGTGGATCCAACGGGGCCCAGGGATTGCGTGACTGCGAATTACTGTCCTCTCGCATCGATGCTCTCTCCGGTTGACTTGCAGCCGGCCGTAGCGGCTGAGGTGGAGCATAGTCCGCAAAATCGAATGCTGACGGATAATTCGGCGCAGCTGGCGGCACAGGGTCCGAAGGCCGGTGTGCAGCAAAACGATCCGCCAATGGCTGGTGCCAGCCGGCCTGCTGAGCTGCATGTTGAGGGACTCGTTGAGCAACGTCG
The DNA here is from genome assembly GCA_035648535.1 of Occallatibacter sp. Taxonomy (GTDB): domain Bacteria; phylum Acidobacteriota; class Terriglobia; order Terriglobales; family Acidobacteriaceae; genus Telmatobacter. The sequence continues at coordinate 3,065 of DASRLI010000310.1, forward strand.
CGCGCGGCCTCGGCCTGTTGTGCGGCTGCCTGCTGATCGGCGGCTCGTTGAGCAGCCTCGCGCGCGGCCTCAGCCTCCCGTGCGGCTGCCTGCTGATCGGCTGCCCGTTGCGCAGCTTGTGCTTGCTGTGCCGCCTGCTCTGCTGCCAGCAGCGCCGCCTGGCGTGCGGCATGTTGAGCGGTGTGATGGGCGATAAGTTGGGCCTGGCGCTGCTCTTCCTCGGCCCGCGCCGCATCGGCAATATGCTGGGGTCCGGTTGCGGTTTCCGCAGCAGCCTGTTGTCCCGACTGTTGGCTGGACAGTTGATTTGCTCGAGCCTGCTCTTCTTCTATCGCTTGCTGCACACGCAACCGCGCTTTTTCCCGTGTCTGCGCACGCGCCGCCGAAAAGTCTCTATATTTTGCACCGTGCAAATTGGCCCAGGAATAAAGCGTTGCCACGTCTTCAGGCGTCTCATTTTGGTCGTGCAACGGTCCGCGATCAGTCATACTTCACCCTTGAACCGTCCGCGGTCTCTTCCGATTCCCCGCTCCTGCCAAATTTTCATCGGGCTTTTGCGTTACGGAAGACCAAGACGGACTCACCAAAATGGAGATATCCTCACCGGAAATCGTAACCGCACGCTGCTGACAGAACAATAACACTTGCACGGTCGAGGTCGTACCACTTTTCCGTCATGAAAAAGGCACGAAACGCCTCATTTTGTTCGCGATGCGAGTTTCAATCACCAACTCGTAACCAGTTTCCGAGGAGGCTCGGTTACCATAGTATCGGCGAAGAAGGTTACCTGCCCGAATGTGCAGGTCGCGTGCAGTCTGAGTCCCCCTGATTTTGGCTTCGCACGGAGCTGGCCCGGCGGTCCGCCCGCTCTCTTCGAGCGGCAGGATCATCGCTGTGTTAGTTTGGAGTTAGCGGCCTTGAACGAGCTCGTAGCTCAGTTGGTAGAGCAACGCCCTTTTAAGGCGTGGGTCCTGGTTTCGAGTCCCAGCGAGCTCACCATCCTCCCGGCCGCAGCCTCCCACTCCAACGGAATTGGCTCCGCATAACCGTATCCGTTCTCAGGCCGGCGTCAACCGCTCCAGCGGTGGCATCGATGCCAAAAACTGCTGCGCGAACTCCTGGCTGTATTCATCCAATAGTTGTTTCACGCGTTCTGGCTCACTCGAGCGCACAATCAGACCTGCATGGTGGTGCTTCTTCACGCGAACCACGATCTCCGGATCGTTGAAACCAGCCGTGTCCGGTTCGGCGGTCTGTGCCAGGCAAAGCACGCTGCCCGCGTAGCTCTCAAAGAACTCCCCAGGGACATAGCTCTCACCGCGAAGATCGCAAACCTCCAGGCGCGCCCACTCCCGCCACAGGTTTATGCCGGTTGAAACTTCAACCAAATCGGCAATGAACGCACCTCCTACCCTGGCCGCGATTTCAAGAAAGTAGTAGCGGCCATCGGCATGCGCGCGGATGTATTCGGCATGAGTCACGCCGCGCACCATGCCCAGCGATGGAGCCAGGCTCCTGTTCAATGCGATCAGTTCCTTTGCGTCTCGGCTTTCGCGATCCACTGTGCGCATCGTGAACACCCCACCCTCGTGCATCACCTGCATCGGTGGGCGCCCATACTGATGCACCGCCTGGAACTTTACCTCGCAATCGTTCACAATCGAATCCACGTGGAAGATGTCGCCGGGCACAAACTGCTCGAGCAGGTAGCGGCTCTGCTCATCGCCCAGGTCGTCCAGGATGCGCCACAACTGCTCTGGCTCTTCGATTTTGCGAATCCCCAGCGCCGACGCTTCCGAGCGGGGCTTCAACAGCCAGGGCGGCGGAACACGTTCCATAAAGTCGCGAAGCTCGTCGTAATTCAGCACTCGGCAAAACTCCGGCACCAGGTAGCCAAACGCTCGCGCGAGCACCCTCATAGCCAACTTGTCGCGATAGCAACCAGCAGTAGTTGTCCCCATGCCGGGAACACGCATGTGCTCGCGAATCTGCGCCGCCGTTTCCAGGAGGAACTCATCCAGAGCCACAATGCGATCGAATCGCCTGCCTCGCGCCATCCACGAAACAGTATTCAGAATCTGCTCGCGATTCAGTCCCGGAGGCATGGTAGCTAAATCCTCCAGTGCTTCGCGCGGCCAGTCCGCATCGCGAAGTTCGTCCAGCGTGAGCAGCGTGGGCCTCACCCCCATCTCCGCGCACTGGCGCAGAAAGTCGTGCCCTTTCTCATAGCTGGCAAGACATAGAAATCGCTCGATCGCGTCCAACGTTGGCCCTCCCTTGGAATCGCTGACCCTGTTGCAAACGCCCGGCATTCCGATTAAGTCTCTGGGGGAAGAGGCTCACATCTTGGACTGCTCGGCGAGGATAGTTCTACCATAGACCCTGCAACTCCTAACGGCTTCTCTACACCAGGGACTTTTCAATATGCTATCTGCAGATGCAATCGTCGACCTTCAAGACCAGCGGACACGTTCCTGGCACCGCGAGCCGCAAGGTGCCGGCACTGAGGCAGCCACGCCAGAGGAGACGACTGACGATTGGCTCCACTTCGTCTCCCGCCAGCATCGCGCCAACTTCGACCTCTGGCACATTGAAGATGAGGCCCGCACTCCTGGCGTCACCGACGCGGAACTGGCCGCAGTAAAGCACCGCATTGACCGGACCAACCAGCAACGCAACGACTTGGCTGAAGAGTTGGACCGTGTGCTGCTCCTCTGGCTCGAGGCCCGGGGCCTGCCCAATCAAAACGCCCCGCTGAACTCCGAATCGCCGGGCCTGATCATCGACCGGCTCTCGATTCTGGCGCTCAAGCTTTACCACACCCGGGAAGAGGCCGACCGCGTCGATGCGCCCCCGGGCCACGCCGGTCGCAATCGCGATCGCCTGGCCATTCTTGAAAGTCAGCGCGCCGATCTGGCCGGCTGCCTCGACGCGCTGTGGCGCGAAACCTTTGCCGGTACGCGGCGATTCAAGCTTTATCGCCAGTTGAAGATGTACAACGACCCCGCTTTAAACCCGGCAATCTACCGCAATCTTCCCGGTCACCTACCCCACTAACTTCCAGTCGAACGGAACAGGTAACTTTCTCCACAACAGACTACCCATTGACGTATTACGGGGTTATGCGTATAAAAGGGGCCTGAGCAGCATTGTTCCCGCACGCAAGTTTAAGGCCGGTGGCGATCCGGCTTAATCGCGCGTTCTGGAATGAGCGCTCCTGGCATAAACATGACGCAAGAGGCCCGATCCGCGGCGCCCAGCCGCAAAAAGACTCCGCCGCCCGCTGTCAAGAAACCCGACAGCCATTCCACCACGGGTGCAGCACCGTCATTTCAGCACTATCAGGCTGCCGTGCTGCTGCTGCAACAGGGCAAGTACGATAGGGCGTTGGCGGCCTTTGAGAAGCTGCTCCCCACTGCCCCTGCCGAAATCAGGGAACGCTGCAAAATGTACATCAGCACCTGCCAGCGCCAGCTTGAGAAACCAACCCTGACTTTCGCGACGCCCGAGGAAAACTATGACTACGCCGTCTCGAAGTTGAACACCGGCTACTATGAGGAAGCGCGCGACCAGTTCAACAACATTCTGTCCGGCTATCCCAACGCCGACTACGCTTTTTACGGCCTCGCCGTCCTTGACGCCATCACCGGCCAATCGCAGGATTGCCTGGCGAATCTGGCCCGGTCCATTGAATTGAATCCAAGGAACCGGCTTCAGGCACGAGTAGACAACGACTTTCAAAGCATGGTGGATGACCCCCGCTTTACTGAATTGCTGTATCCTGAGATTCCGTAAGGCTTGCTTTGGAACCCTCGAACTCCTTAAGCGATGAGCTCCCTCCAGTGCCCTCTCCCGGCTCTGATCCCTCTGCTTTGACACGGCCCCTGCGCGTTGTCGCTATCGGGGGTGGCACTGGCCTTTCCACACTACTGCGCGGCCTGCGCCGCCACGTGATGGCCCCCGGCCAAACCAGCCCCTCCCCAGGACAAATTACGGATCTGGCTGCGGTTGTCACGGTAACCGACGACGGCGGCTCGTCCGGCAGGCTGCGCAGAGGCTTTAACATGTTGCCACCTGGCGACCTGCGCAATTGCATGGTGGCCCTCAGCGAAGAAGAAGCACTCCTGGCACGCCTCTTCAACCATCGCTTCCGCGGAGGCGATGCCCTCAGAGGCCACAACTTTGGCAACCTCTTTGTCGCCGCGCTCACTGAGATCACCGGCGACTTTGCCCTGGCTATCCAGCTGTCTTCGAAAATCCTCGCGACGCGCGGCCGCATCTATCCCGCTACAACTTCCAATACCACTTTGGTTGCGGAGATGGACGACGGTTCATTCGTCCGCGGCGAAACCAACATCACCGCCAGCCATCGCCGGATTGTGGAACTCACGCTCGATCCCCCGAACCCCGCTCCGCTCCCTGAGACGCTGGAGGCCATTGAACGCGCCGACCTCATCACCGTTGGACCGGGCTCGCTCTACACTTCCCTCATCACCAATCTCCTGGTCGAAGGCATTCCATCGGCCCTCGCCAACGCCCGCGGCCTGCGGGTCTTCGTCTGCAATCTCATGACCCAGGCTAACGAGAGCCTTGGCCTCTCCGCCGCCGACCACATCGAGCGCATCTACGAGCACACGCACGCGCCCATCTTCGACTGTGCGCTGATCAACACCGCGCCATTCTCGCCTGAGACACTGGCTCGTTATGAGGCAGAGGGCGCTTCGCCCATCGTCCCGGACATTGAACGCATCCAGGCCCTGGGAGTGCGCTGCATCGCCGGCAATTTTGCCAGCGAAGATGCCGTCGTCCGCCATGCAGAAGGCCGCGTCACTGGTGCCCTGCTGGCGCTGGGACGCACTATGCAAAACGAGCAGAACTGAAGTCAGGGCAGATCTGGCCGATTTTCCTTCCTCGTCACCTCACATTGAATTAAAGTGGAGGCGCGGAGGTACCAACCTGCAAAATCAATCGGGAGGAATCATGCGTAATCCTCGTGTTTGGATCACGATCGGTTGTTGCCTTCTTACCATAGCCGTAGCGGCCTGGGCACAAGCCAATCGGAAACCCGGCCTGTGGGAGATGACCAGCACCATGACTTGGCAGCAGTCGCCCATGCCCGCTGGAATGACGATGCCTCCAGGTGCGAATTCACCGTTCGGCGGAGGCGCGCACACCTCCCAGGTCTGCCTCACTCAAACCATGATCGACAAGTACGGCGCTCCCATGCCGCAGAGCCGCAACGGCCAATGCCAGATCAGCAACGTGGCGCTGAAGGCCAACAGCATGACTGCCGACTGGATTTGCACCGGCATGATGGCAGGCAAAAGAACCCTGGAGTCCAATTGGTCAGATCCCGATCACGCCATAGGCAAAGTGCACTTTACCGGGACCATGCAGATGGGACCGAACCCAACGCCGGTCGAGTACACCATCGTCTCTAACTCCGTGTACAAAGGCCCTGACTGCGGCAGCGTGAAGCCAGCGGCAATGCCGGATAAATAGGACTCCTGCAATTGTTCTGCAATCCGCCCGGAATCGGATCACCGAAACCCAGGCTTCCCATCCTTCTTGAGCCCCTTGGCGGAGAGTATGGGAAGGTTCAGAATCCAGTCTCTTCTTCTTACCCCTCCACCGTCCGCTTCAACTGCCCGCAGGCCGCAAAAATGTCGCGGCCGCGAGGCCGGCGCACAAAAGTCGGAATTCCCTCAGCCGCCAGCGCAGTGCGAAATCTCTCTACCGCCTCAGGCTTCGGCATCGTGTACTCGATTCCGGGTCCAGGGTTCCACGCAATCAGATTCACCTTCGCGGGCAATCCGGTCCGGCGCACCAGGCGTCCAACCTCAGTCGCCTGCTCTTTCCGATCCGTCACCCCGCCCAGCAAAACATATTCGAACGTAATCCGCTCGCGTGACCGCAGCCGTACCTTGCGCACTGCATCCATCACCGTCTCGATAGGCCATTTTCGATTGATCGGCATCACCGCACCGCGTACCTCATCATTCGGCGCGTTCAGGCTGATGGCCAGCTTGGGCCGTATCTCCGGCGGCTCCTCGGCAAACCGCTCGATGCCCGGCACAATCCCCGACGTCGAAACCGTCATCCGTTGCGGACTCAGCCCCACTTCTTCCACCAGCAGCCGTACCGCCGCCATGAAGTTGTCATAATTCAGAAACGGCTCGCCCATGCCCATGAAAACCAAATTCACGCGTTCGCGGCCCACCTCCACGCCATGGCGCTCCAGCACCGCGACCACCTGACCGGTAATCTCGCCCGCGCTCAAATTGCGCTGGAAGCCAAGCTTCGCCGTCAGGCAAAACTGGCAATTCACCGCACAACCTACCTGGCTTGAAACGCAGATCGTGGCCCGGCTTCGTGTCCCGGCATCTCCGGCCACCTCAGCCTCGATTCCACTTCCGTCGCCCGTTTCGCCCCCGTCCCCCTCCGGCATCCACACAGTCTCAACGGCCTGCCCTCCGTCGC
>DASRLI010000311.1:0-5191 GCA_035648535.1 Occallatibacter sp.
ATGCAGATCACCGGGTGCGGGACATGCACGGACCTCGGCACACGCCCGGCGACCTACACGATCGAAGTGACGGGGACAGCAGCGGATTCTTCAACGGCAGTGTCGCAGGCGGTGACGCTGACGGTGACGATCTAAGCGGTCAGCAGGTTCGCGTCGCGCCAGATGCGCCATTTGCCATCCTCGCCACGGCGATAGGAGGAGAGGATATTTCCTGAGCGGCGTATGACTTCGCCATTCGGTGGCGTGATCGTGAGGTCGAGAAAGAGCCGGCAGAGAGCGAGGTCTCCGTGGATGGTGATCTCCTGGATTTGAGGTGAGCCCTCAATCTTTACCTTGCCCTGCATCGCGCGAAAGCGTGATTCGAAATCGTTACGGGTCATCGGCGGGTTGCCGACGGTGAGAAAAAGCACATCATCGGCCATCAGACCCATAAGAGTTTCGAGGTCACCCGATTTGGATGCCCGCATCCATGCGTCGATGAGATTGCGAATTTGCTGTTCGTCCTGAGAAAAAGGTGACGACATTGGATCTCCCTCGAGGATTTAATATCTCACGTGGACCACGGCGCTGGCGCCATGCGGTTGAGGGCACGCATATATGGGATGATACGGCTGTTCCTGACTGCGCCTTCGCCGGCCAATCCTCCTTGCCGCTGTAGACTTGAATCTTATGCGCCCCAGTCCCAACGTCCCCAGCCAGAGCGAGTTTGCGCGTCTCGCGCGTGAGTATACGCTGGTGCCCGTCTACCGCACCGTGACTGCGGACCTGGAGACGCCGGTCTCTGCCTTCCTGCGCATTGCGGCCAGGGAGCCCGAGGCTTTTTTGCTCGAGTCGGTCGAAGGCGGCGAGCATGTAGGGCGCTACACCTTCATCGGGATTGAACCGTACAAGAAGATCGTCTCGCGCGGCAGGACAATCACGGTCGAAGAGCGCGGCGTAGCCACCAGCTTCGAGGGCGATGTCTTCGCGGAGCTGAAGGCTGCGCTCAGCGGGCATACTCCCGCGCGCCTTTCGGCGCTCCCGCCTTTTACCGCGGGCGCGGTCGGCTTCTTCGCCTACGATGTTGTCCGGCAGATCGAGCGGCTGCCGGAGAAGGCAAAGGACGAACTGGGCGTGCCCGATGCCTGCCTGATGTTCTTCGACCAGGTGATTGCCTTCGACCATGTGAAGAAGGAGATCCACCTGATCGTGACGGCGGACCTGACGCGTGCTGTGGCAAAGGTAGAGGCGAAAGCGGCGAAGGCAGCGGTAGGTGCGGCGGGAGTAAAAGCAGATTCCTCCGCTGCGCTGCGGAATGACAAACCTGTGAATCCGGTGACTGCCGCGTATGAGCGTGCGGTCAGGCGGCTGGACAAGCTGGAGAAGCGGCTGGCAAAGGCCCTGCCGAAGCAGAAGAAGTGTGAAGTTCGCGGCAAGCTGCAACTCAAGTCGCGCACACCGAAGGCGGACTTCATCAAGGGCGTCGAGAAGACCAAGGAGTACATCGCAGCGGGCGATGTCTTCCAGTGCGTGCTCTCGCAGCGGTTTGACTGCGTGCCCGGCGTGGATCCCTTCGACATCTACCGCTCTCTGCGCATCGTGAACCCGTCGCCCTATATGTACTTCCTGCGCTTCGGAATGGGCGCGGCGAGCGTAGACCAGGCGCCGGCAAAGAAGCGCGGCAAGAAGCTGAAGAAGCGGCTGAAAGCCACGGCCAGCCACATCGTGGGCAGCTCGCCTGAACTGCTGGTGCGCGTGGCAGGCAGCAGGATTGAGTACCGTCCCATTGCAGGCACGCGGCCGCGCGGTGCGGACGAGGCCGCCGACCGCACCTTCGAGGCGGAGCTGCGCGCCGACCAGAAAGAGGTCGCCGAGCACGTGATGCTGGTCGACCTCGGCCGCAACGACGTAGGCCGCGTGAGCGAGTACGGCAGCGTGAGAGTGAAGGACCTGATGGTCGTCGAGCGCTACTCGCACGTGATGCATCTGGTCAGCTCGCTCGAAGGCACGCTGCGGCCCGAGTTGAATGCCATTGACGCCTTCAAGGCGTGCTTCCCAGCGGGCACGCTGTCGGGCGCGCCGAAGATCCGCGCCATGGAGATCATTGAGGAGCTGGAGCCCGCCCGGCGCGGCGTCTACGGCGGCAGCATCCTGTATGCGGACTTCTCAGGCAATCTCGACTCCTGCATCGCCATCCGCACGCTCTATATGCACGGCGAGCAAGGCCACATCCAGGCCGGCGCCGGCATCGTCGCGGACTCAGTGCCGTTGACCGAGTTTGAGGAATCCGTGAACAAGTCCCGCGCGGTCGTGAAGGCCATCGAACGCGCGCGCGGCGCGTAGCTAAGGCTGCCTGCTTCTATTCCGCGGTCAGGTTCTACAGATAGAAGTCGAGGTCCTCCATCGCAGGTTTCTCGATCACCGGGAACAGCCTACCGCTTCACCGATTCCACGTGCTCCTCGCGGATGTCCGTGTACTCCTCGGTGTAGGGCTTCTTGCCGAACATCGTCCAGAAGTAGTTGATCGTGTAGCGGCCCGCCATGGTCAGCATGCCTTCTTTCTTCAGCCGTCTGGCGGAAGAATACATTTTGAGGTCGAACGTGAACCGCACGTCGCCCACCTTGGCCACCCGCCGCGCAATGTCCGTGTCCTCACCGTAGAACGAGATCGATGTATCGAACCCGCCGATCTGTTCGAGCGCCGTCCGCCGCAGGACAAAGTTCCCGCCCTGCACCATGCCGCCTGCGCGCAGCACCCACCGGTTGATCGCGTACACCCACCACGCCACCGCGTAGAAGATCCACACGCTCGCCCGCTGTTGCGCCGTCAGATCGTAGTAGAGGAACGGCCCGCTCAGCGCCGCCATCCGCGGCTCCTCAGCAAACGCCTTCATCACCTTGGCCACCCAGCCCGGCGTCAGCCGCGAGTCTGAATCTACATTAGCGATCAGCTCGCCTGTGCTCGCCGTAAAACCCGCCTGCCGCGCAAACGTCAGCCCCTTGCGCATCTCGTCCACCACGCGCACGCCGGGATAGCCCAGCGCGACCTCGCGCGTGCGGTCGGTGCTGGCATTGTTGACGACGATGATCTCGGCCGGCTCGGCCAGGTCTTTGGTCTGCTCCAGGATCGCTTCGAGGCAGTCCGGCAGGTAGGCTTCCTCGTTGTAGGCAGGCACCACAAAGCTGAGGCGCATATAGCTCTCACACTAGCCCTCTATTGTTACAGCAAGCTCACAGGCTGTGCTGTAAATTGGCCGCACCTTGCTCGGCACTAACGCCCGTTTTCGGGCATCGCCGCCCCAGCCTTGATCCACTGCTCCACCACCGCGATGTCCGCGTCTTTCATCCTTGGCGACTTGGGCGGCATCGGCTTCGGGTCCTTCGCCGGCCCCTCATGCCGCATCAGCTTCACCAGTGGGCTGTTCCCGGGATCGCCCGGCACGATCACCCTGCCGTCGCGCCCGCCCTTCATCATGGAGGCGCGGGTATCCATCGCCAGGCCGCCCTTGTGGTTCATGCTGAAGTGGCACTTGCCGCAGTTGGCGATCAGGATAGGCCGTACCCGCTCCGTGTAGAACGCCGGTGTCGCCGGATCGGCAGCCGCACTGACGCCGCGCAGGCCCAGGACCGCTATTAAACAAATCGCCGCAGCGCAACCTGCTGCCACACCCGGAACTAACCGACGCACTCGTCCCCTCATCTGCAAGCTGCCTTGATTTTATTGGACGGATTCTCTTGCGAGCGGCGAGCGCAGGTCGGTAGCGGCATCCCCAAGGCGATCTCGCGACGAGCTGAGAGGTATACGTCATATCGCTTATGCGAAGAAGTATTCTAGGCTTGAACGCAATGATCGCTAATTGTGCTGGAGGCGCAACCTCAGATAATGAGTATTGCCGCCGCTGGTATGTCACGTTTGGGATACGTCACAGAGCGGGACGAGGCTTCCGGCAATACGAAGATTTCTGGCGTAACAGCAGAGAACATATCGCTGAGGACAATAGCTCGCTCGATCTTCACACGGGAATTCGTCGCGCAACCTAACGAAACATCTTGCCTTGAAAGCTGCTCTTGGACCTTGCTTACCAAATCGGCCATGACTAGAAGACCTCCTGGTTGCAGTGGTGAAGATGAAACGTCCGGTTCATACGATCATTGTACGCAGAAAGCATATCGCTATACCCTCTAATTTTATCGCCGAGTGCATCATTACCTGAGTAGTCATCAATCTCAATACGCAATTCTCTGAGTTTATCGACGTTTAGATACCTTCCATGAGAGAACCAGCGGCGATGATTCGCAAGAGCCGCCGCAATCTCTGATGCTCTCACGGCTTTCTCCTCTTGCGTCACAGGAGAGCCCGGATTCGTTGTTCGATGCTTGTTCCAGTCCTTGAATTTGTACCGAACCAACCACTCCTTCAGGAGATCTATTGACAGGTCTCTTGCCTGCTCATACAGGGCAAGTTTCGCGAGGTCTAGACTGCGCAAAAATACCACATCAGCCGGACTCAGGTCGGTCTTGTTGGTAATCTCTGCAACTTTGTCCAAATAGCCTAGAGCGGGTATCCAACCGCTATTGTCAGGAGCCATAACCTGAGGATCGATAGGCCCTAATGATGAGGCGTAATCCATAAAAATCTTGTCACCAGACATGCAGAAGATGGTTCCAGCAGACATCGCGTAGTCAGGAACAACAAAATTTACAGACTGATAATGCTTCCTTATGACAGTGACAAAACGGTCGGCTGTCTCTGCGGAACCGCCTCCGGTACGAAGCACTATAGAGAGGGTGTTTTCGATGCGCTTAGAGGAACCCTTCACGCCTTCTATAAAGTTTCGGAATCGTTGGAAAATCGCTGGATGAATCGGGCCGGTATAGGCGATTACATCCGATCCTAAAAGGTCTTCCAAGGCTTTGGCCGACTCACTGATTTGCTTCGCAATAGTGCTATCCAGATCGACTGCTATCAACGTGAGTCTCCGAGGTGTTGATTTTGGCCTTAGAGAACTATACTCTTCGACCTTCTGCTGAGTTAGCCAGCGTATTTGTTGCCGCCAACACTTCCATGCAGATGGCTCACACGGAATCAGCCTCGCCACTTTCCCCGCCTCCCTACAAGGGATAACCTGAAACTGCTCTGGCGCTCCGCGCCTTCGAAACAAAATGACGTACCGGAATACCTTTGCTGCGCTCGCGGTGCTCGTCTGCCTTC
>DASRLI010000312.1:0-4877 GCA_035648535.1 Occallatibacter sp.
GCCCAATGCGCTCATTGAGCCGGGCTGCAGTCTGATATCTGAGATCCGGTCGGATTGCCGGTAATCACGGCGGAACAGATTACCCGCACCACCTGTACCCGACAAGACGGAAGCCCATCCGCTCGATAACGCTGTCCTCAAGACGGTCACCGCTTCGAAGGAGGAGATGCAGCAGCGTGAAGCCGAATGGCAGAAGACGCACGGTAAGATGACGCCCAAGTAATCTTAGTCGAACGATGATCTAATCAGATGACGCAGCATCGGACTGATCCCGCGCTCTTTGCGGGATTTGCAAGTGGGGAGGGAAAGTCGTCTTTTTGACTTTTCCACCACACGTCTTTTCCACGGCCTTGGTTTGCTTTTTGGTGAGCGGCGTCAATTGACTGTAGTTTGCGGACCAACTCAATTCCACAAAAGCTGTGTTTGAAAATGAAGAGCTCACCAGCCCATGTTCTGGTGCCCTTCTGAACCAGCATAAATTTGGGCATCCGGTTCACCAGGAGACAGTGAAAGGGCCCAATTACTCAAGATGAGTTTCTGGACGACTCGAACAGCCATCACAGGAAGCACGGCCAAAGGCGATGTCATCGAGAGCCCGCAATCAGGCGAAAAATATGCGCTCCATATTTCTTAACAATCCCGGTCCCGATGCCCGGCACAGCCAGTAACTCCGCTTCATTCTTTGGAGAGGAAACCGCGATACTTTGCAGCGCCCGGTCGCTGAAAATCCTGAATGCCGGAACCTTCCTACGCTTGGCCTCACCCAATCGCCATACACGCAATGCCTGCTCAACCCGAGTCTGTTGTTCTGCCCCGGACGCGGACACTACCACTCCTGTTTTCACAGATCGCGTTCTAGCGGTGGCTGCCGGAGACCCCTTCGACTTGCTGGGCCTCTTCGTAAGCTTGCGCCTTGATGCCGGGCGTCCGGCATCTTTCATGACAAAGAGCACTGGTGTGGCCTGATTGGTCGCTCGTCCGGACGCAGTAAGGCCGACGGTGCGGTAGGGAATCTGTTTGCCATCTTTTTCGAAAACGGCATCGGCAAAGCTCAAGAGTTCTGCCCGGGCCATGGCCCCTAATATTTCCTCGAAGTTGTCCCGGCTGATTTCCTTTTCCGGATAAAGCTCTGAGTACAGCTTGCCTGTCGATCTGGTACGCATCGACTGCATTGCAATCAATACTCGATAGAGCGCTGCTCGCTCCGCTTCCGTTGCGGTCCGGAATCTCTGTGCAACGCACTTGGCCGGGGCACAGAAATCGCACGTACCACACCCGGTAGCGCTGTCCGACCTATCGCCAAAGTGACGAACCAGGGACATCATGCGGCATTGATTGCTCTCTGCAAAGCGAATCATCTGGTCAATCTGCGCCCGCTTTTGCTCGCCTTGCTGTTTGTAGGACTCTCTCCATAACCCCTCGCCCCGGCTAACATTTTCCGTAAAATCCAGCACTGCGCCCTTATGAATCCAGAGCTTTTCGATAATCTTGTCGAATAGTTCCGGCTCGATGGCCAGTGCCTTTCGAAGCTCTTCCTTGGGCTGGGGTTCTGCATGAAGACTTGCAAACACTCGATCCAAGAGCGAAACATCCGGATAGTCTCGGTTGAAGAAGAAGTCGTGAGTATGCCGGTCGCCATACGAATGCATCAGGATTGCGCGGCTCGGATTTCCATCTCGTCCGGCTCGGCCTATCTCTTGGTAGTACCCCTCAAGACTGCCCGGCAGCGCGGTGTGAATCACGGTGCGAACATCCGCCTTGTCGATACCCATCCCGAAGGCAGTCGTTGCAACCATGACATCCAGCTTTCCTGTCATGAACTCTTCCTGGACCCGACTCCGCCTCTCGGAATCCAGTCCGGCATGGTAGCTGGCCACCCTGAACTCGCCTGCCCATTCCTTCGCCAGACTGTCCGCCTGTTTGCGAGTCGGTGCGTACACGATGGCTGGCCGGTGCTTTGTTTCGATCAGAATCTGGCGAGCGAGCGAGGGCCGCTGTGAAGGTAATGCCTCCACAATCTCGATCCCAATATTCTCGCGTCGGAAACCGTGAATGAAGTGGGTTGGCTCATTCAAACCGAGCTGGGCGGCGATGTCGTTCTGGACCAGAGGCGTCGCCGTGGCCGTGAGCGCCAACACCGGAGCCGGGCGAAGACTTGGCAGGTATTGACCAAGCATTCGATAGTCTGGGCGGAAATCGTGGCCCCATTGCGATATGCAGTGGGCCTCGTCGATCGCGATCAGCGACGGTTTGCGCTTGGCCAACATTTCGGGAAAGCCAGCCACCCGAAGTCGTTCTGGCGCAATAAAGAGGAACTGCAACCTGCCACCCAAGTATTCAGAACAGACGCGGCGGGATGTCTCGCGATCGCGACCGGAATGGATGCACTCAACCGCGAAGCCTCGCTCCTTGAGCTTGTGAACCTGATCGTCCATCAGAGCTATGAGTGGACTCACCACAAGAGTCGTTCCACCACGCGCCAACCCTGGGAGTTGGTAGCAGAGGGACTTGCCTGACCCTGTCGGCATGACGAGGAGTGCGTCTTTTCCCGCTGTAACGGCCTGGCAGACGGCTTCCTGATTCGGCCGGAACGCGGGAAAGCCGAACGCACTCTTCAGAAGCTCGGGCAGAGTCGTGAAGCTCGAGAAATCCTTGAGGGTCGGGAGATCAGAAGAAGTTGAAGTCTTGACGGGGGCGGGGATCGTTGCTCGTTGCACCGGCGAAGCCTGGCCAACCTTAGTGACCACTGATCGCACATATTGACTGATGCCGTCCAGGAATGGCTCAAGCCCGGACTTGCCATTCTGAATCTTCTTGAGAAATGCTTCCCACTGGCCGGTCATCGCGGGACTCTTGACTTCAGGATGAACCACCTCAATGAGATGGATACCCTTATCCGTTGCTTCGAGGTTCTTCCCCTCGCGGACGATGAATCCCCGCTTCAGCAACACCTCGATCGTTGCTGCCCGTGTGGCAGGCGTACCCAGTCCGGTCTCCTTCATCGCTTCGGACAGTTCTCTCTCGTCTAAGGTTTGGCCTGCCGTCTGCATCGCAGTCAGCAGTGTGCCCTCGGTGAATCGTTTCGGGGGCCGTGTCTTTTTCTTCCGGGCCTCAATATCGGCAACATCCTGAAGCTGTCCCTTCGCAAGTTTTACGGGAAGGACCTGCTCTGGAGTTTCTAGCTCACTGCCGCCTCGCGTGTCTCGCCGTCGCCCTTCCGATCCGATATCGAGGACCTGCCACCCCATCTGTTGCACGACGGTTCCGGTGGTTCGATAGCGGTCCACAATCTCTCCATTCGTGATCGTCGTAATTACGGTCGTCACCGCTTGGATGTAATCGTCATGCCACATCATGAGGAAGCGCCGACAGATCAGACCGTAAATCTTGCGTTCGTCCTCCGCCAGGTGGGCCTTCTCAGGAGAGACTGTTGTGGGGATAATGGCGTGGTGGTCGCTCACCCTGCTGTCGTCCACGTATCTCTTTCCCAAAGGCCGCTCTCCCGTGCCGAGAGCCAGTTGCTGCTTATAGCTCGACGACACTCCAGCCACAATCCCTGGAACCGTAGTGGCAACATCAACGGACAGGTGACGGCTATCCGTCCTTGGATAGCTGATCAGTTTGTGCCGCTCATAGAGAGCCTGGGCGAGGTCAAGGGTCTGTTGGGCGCTAAAGCCGAACAGACGATTGGCATGGCGCTGAAGTTCCGTAAGGTCGTAAAGCAGAGGCGGCAGCATCCGCTTCGCCTCGGAAGAGAGCGACTCGATGACCGCTTTCCCTGTTCGACCTCGCAGCACGATGCGGTTGGCTTCCTCGCCATCGGCAGGCAATCGGGATGCCTTTGCCTGGAAGTCTTTGTCGTTGCCCGCCTTCGCTTGGGAACGGAACCAGGTTCCTTGATAGCCTTCCTTGTCTAGATTTTCCTGTCCTTGAAATGTGGCAACAACCTCGATGTAGTCTTCGGGGACGAAACTACGGAGAGCCAATTCCCGGTCAACGATCATGGCCAGGGTCGGCGTCTGCACACGCCCAACCGAAAGCTCCTCATTGTAGACAATTGAATAGGCACGCGACAGATTCATGCCGACAAGCCAATCAGCTCTGCTCCGGCCACTGGCAGCGTCGGCCAGTCGATCATATTCGCTACCTGGACGAAGTTTGTCGAAACCGTTGCGGATTGCGTCCGGGGTCAATGAGGAAATCCAGAGTCGGCTGAAGGGCTTTTTGCACCCGGTCGCCTCGTAGATGTAGCGAAAGATCAGTTCTCCCTCCCGCCCAGCGTCGGTCGCACAGACGATCTGCGACACGCGTGCGGACGTCAGTATCTTTCGCACAACTTCGAACTGGTCTTTGGTTTTCTCGTAGACAACCAGTGGCCATTGCCCGGGCAGGATCGGCAGTTGTTCGAAGTGCCACTGGCGCCATGCCGGGTTGATCTCATGAGGTTGAGGCAGGGAAACCAGATGTCCAATCGCCCAGGTAACAACATAGCCGCTACCCTGGAGATAGCCTTTGCCCCGAGTGTTGGCTCCGAGCACGCGGGCAATGTCTTGCGCCACTGAGGGCTTTTCAGCAAGGATCGCAATGTTTCTAGATTCGCTTGCTTTCATCGGTACCCTCAGTCTACAGCGGGCCCCTGCTTCGATTGCTTCACGTTGAGAACGCAGATGCTGCGGAAGCTCCGTCGTCACCTTGAAGCCGCCACTCTGCAGGAACAGAGACATGGATGTTCAATCTCTTCATGGTGCGTCGATTCCAGATGTGCTTGGATGGTTGATCTGGGATTTGATATTTACGGTGTGACCGATGGTAGGCGGGCATTGACAGTAGAATTTAACTTCTGCCAGCCTCACTAGTCCCGCCTTCATGGAGATGAC
>DASRLI010000313.1:0-16372 GCA_035648535.1 Occallatibacter sp.
ACACACAATAAGTGTCGCTGAGGCATGCGACCGCGTCCAAGCAGAAGTACTCATGCCCCCATTTGCGTTTCTTATCGGGCCCGGCTAGCTAGAGCCGTTTGGTCGTGACCGATGTTCTTTGCGAACCGGCGCGACCGATGAGAAACCTGCGGAATTCATGGGCCAGGCCCAGAGGCTCGGGGCCGGAGGCATACGCGATAAGGAACTTGCGTTTGATCCGCAATCCCTCTACATTGACAATCTTGAAGCTGTTATCGAGCCTCAGGTCCTTGGCAATCGCCCAACGCGAGACAAATCCTATTCCCAGTCCTGCTTCCACGGCAGATTTGATAGCCTCCGTTGAATCCAATTCCATCACAATATGCAATAAACTGCGCTTCACGCCTTGCTGCTCAAACGCAAGCTCAATTACATGCCGTGTACCGGATCCGTGTTCCCGCATGAGCAAGGGAACAGCAGCCAGTTCGGCACACGATACCAGATTGCGCTCGACCAGCTCGTGCGCGGTAGATGCGATCAAGACTAGTTCATCTTCAAGAAATGGTTCAGTCTTGACGTCGCGGCTTCGCGCCGGCCCCTCGATGAATCCCAACGCAATCTTCTGCTTCTCCACTGCGCTCACGATCTGTTCGGTGTTGCCGCTGATCAGAGTGGGGTAAACGCGGGGATGTTCGCGCCGGAACTCGGCCAGTAGGCGGGGCAACACATACTGGGCGATGGTCGTGGAGGCGCCCAGGGCCAGATGCCCGGAATGCTCTCCGCTGAGTGCGGCAATTTCGTGTTCAGCTTGCGCGCGAAGCGCACTTAACTGCTGCGAGTACCTGAGAAGAACACGGCCCGCCTCCGTTAGCGTAATTTGCACCCCAGTGCGATCGAAGAGTTGAACGCCGAGATCCTCCTCAAGCGCTTTGATCTGGAGACTCACAGCAGGTTGCGAAAGGTACAGCTCTTCGGCAGCCTTCCTGAAGCTGCGCTGCTCCGCAACTGCCCGGAAGACCACGATACGGAAGTTTTCGAGGCTCGTCATTGGACGATTGGACCTATTCCTGATTCGTGCGAGACTTTCTGAAAGTCGAGTGGTCTTTCCACGGTGGAAAAGGCCACGCAAGGGGAATAACCGTTCCCTGCTGTGACTGAAGACCAACTTAAAGGACTCCCCCTCCAAGATGCCGCATATCCACCTGCGCAAATGAACGGAAGACGGGAAAGCGGCTCTGGGCCCAAGTGGCGCAGCCAGTCAGCCACCGGTCCTGAGCGGTCATCCCCGCTGGAGCGCTGCCTCGCCAACGGCCAGCTCGATCTTGATCTCCGGCGGAGCCAGAAGCGTGTTATGCACCAGGCAGTGATGCACGGAACGCATGACTCCCTGCTCCTGCTCTTCAGTGAGCGCAACCGGACAGGATACATGAATGCGAAAGTTGCCGATCCGCGCAGGCTGTTTCAGCTTGTCCGCAGTCACGGAAACCTCCACGCCACGGTCGTCGAGGTTACGGGTTTTGAAGTATTGCACCGCATAGAAAGCCGCGCAGGAACCTAGTGACGCGAGCAGAAGCTCAGGGGGTGTCATTCCACTGTCTTCGCCCCCGTTCTCTTGTGGCTGATCACAAAGAATCGAGTGCGACCGCGAATGAATGGCGAATTTAACCTGATCGAGGTGCGTAATCTTCACTTCCATCGTGTTTCTCCTCTTCATTAGAAAAAAGACATGACAGAAGCAATTCGTTACAAAACCGCGAGTGTTTATTTTGTGGCCGGCAGAACCAGCATGCGCAGGTATTCCCGTGTGAGGATGGCGCGCAATCGAGGTGCGACAGCCGAGTCACAGGGGATCTCCAGGGAGCGGCAGCGGTCGATGGCTGCGCGCAAGTCGCGCAGAAATGCCACGCAAGATGGGCATGCCTCGATATGTCCTCGCATCTGGTCGCACGCAACAGGCTCCACTCTTCCGTCCAGGTATTCAGAGAGGTTGGCAAACAAATTGCGGCATTCATCGGGACGTCGCCCACTCCTGGATCGGGCGCCTTTGGGCCTTTTCCCGAGCGATCGGGCGTCATCCGAATCCCCAGGACTGCCAC
Organism: Occallatibacter sp.; assembly: GCA_035648535.1. GTDB lineage: Bacteria > Acidobacteriota > Terriglobia > Terriglobales > Acidobacteriaceae > Telmatobacter. Next base: position 2,076 of record DASRLI010000313.1, read on the forward strand.
TCAGGAGCTGGTTCATCTCCTTGCGCACACTTAAACGTGCCCGATGAAGACGAATCCGCACTGTCCCTTGCTGCAGATCGAGAACCTGCGCCACCTGCTCGGTGGTCAACTCTTCCATATCATGAAGCACGAGGACAATACGCAAAGGCGCAGGGATGCGCAGGATAGCCTGATGCAGCAGATAGTGCTGCTCGGCGTAGAGCAGGTTACCTTCGGGGCCCTTTCCGGCATCCTGGAGCAACAGCCCCAACTCTTCGTCGCTCGGCATCAACTCATCAAGCGAAAGAGTATTCGTTGGGGCATGAGACGGCTTGCGGCGCATGCGCCAGCAGCGGTTTCGAGTAACGGTGTAAAGCCAGACGGCCAGTTCCTGCGGGTCGTGTATCTTGGCCATGTGCTCAAGGGAACGGAAGAGCACCTCCTGCATGGTGTCTTCGGCATCTTCAGGATGCCCGCAGATTTTCATACTGAAGGAATAGACCGTGTTCTGAAGCAATCCGATCGCCTCTTCAACAGCTTCAGGGGTGTTGAGGCGCAACAGATCTGTGGCTTGGATCAGTTCAGGTCGCATCGCATGGGGTCATCGAGATCACTACCAGTATATCCCCGCATATGTAAGCGATAGCTGATCCTCCCGAAGGGCCGCCTGTTCACTGCGCAAAGCATTCCGAAAGGAACTCACTGCACGCATGGATGCGCAGTGCCGGCCACTTGCAATGCGGCCTCGATCATCTCCAGGCAGATCGGGGATACCTTCCTAAGCCAATCCCGTTCCTCGTCCCTTGCGGGCTTCGAGTCAGCGGCGAGCCATGCGCGCAACAATGCCAAAGCGAGACCCATCTCGGCGCCAGAACGGCTTTCCTCCAGCAGGAACATCTGGCGGTAGACTTCATCCTTGACCCGCTCGCCGCGAACATGCCGCGAACTTGCCGGGCGGGTAACACACTTTGGCGCCATCATTGCAGTTTCTCCCCTTGAACGAGCCAGGAGTACCGGCCTACATTCACGTTTGCCACCTGGTGGAATCCAGTGGAGCGCAACAGATTCATGGCATTCGATGCGTCCAGGCGGTGATCTAGCGGCGGCCCATTCTCGCGTTCAACATCCGGCCGCCAGTCGAGGATCGCAATGCGCCCGCGATGGTTGAGAATGCGAAGAGACTCCTCAAGGGCGACGGAGCGATCCGCGAATTCGTGCCAGACATTGGCCAGAAAGACGAGCGTGCAGCAGGCATCCGGCAATGTTGTCGATTCGGCCTCTGCGTGGACGAGATCGACATTGGACACGGAACCTTCGAGCAGCTTTTGCCGCAGGAGCGCGAGCATTTCGTCCTGCGCATCGACGGCGTAGACTTTGCCATTCGCGCCGACGGCCTTGGCCAGGGGAAGCGAGAAGTATCCCGTGCCTGCGCCCAGGTCGGCAATCGTATCGTCCGGGAGCAGAGAAAGAGCAGCGAGCACCTCGGCAGGAGGAAGCCACACTTTGCGCGCAGGATCGTCGAGCCGATGCGCCTGGGACGCAGGAAACCGTTTGTCGTGCATGTCGCTCCTACTTGGCGGCGCCGCAGTTGGCATCTTTCATACCGATAGCGCGGAAGATAGACATGGCGGGGCACCAGTTTGTAAATGCAGATTGCAGCAGGTTAAGTCCGACAAAGGCCGTCAGCCAGAGCCAGTAGATTGAAACGTAATGCGCAAGCGCAACCGACACGAGCACAACAGCACCCGCCATGAGACGTAGAGCGCGTTCGACTGTCATAGGGAATTTCCTTCTTCAGTTTCAGGTTGAGGTTCAGGCTCGGCCTGATGCCGCGAATGAACCATGTAGTAGAGCACCGGAATGGTTGGCCACGAGAGGAACGTGGATGCGACTGCTCCGGCAATCAGCGATAGTGCAAGCCCCTGGAAGATGGGGTCGGTAAGAATCACGCTGGCACCGACGACGACGGCCGCCGCAGTGAGAAGCATGGGACGGAAGCGAGTTGCTCCGGCATCGATCACCGCATCGGCCAGCGGAATTCCCTGGCGGATACGAAGCTCGATGAAGTCGACAAGAATAATCGAGTTGCGCACGATGATGCCGGCGCCCGCAATGAAGCCGATCATCGATGTCGCGGTGAAGAATGCGCCTATCATTGCATGGGCCGGCATGATGCCCACCAGCGTGAGAGGAATGGGGGCCATGATGATCAGCGGCACGATGAAGGAGCGGAACCATCCCACCACGAGCACGTAGATGAGTACCAGCACCGCGGCGAACGCCAGGCCCATGTCGCGGAAAACCTCAATCGTGATTTGCCATTCGCCGTCCCACTTCATCGAGTAGTGATCAGTCGACTCAGGCATCGAAGCGTTATAGCGGGTCAACGTGTATCCGGCTGGAAGCTTGAGATTGTCGAGATCCTTGTTCATCTTGAGAATGGCGTAGACCGGGCTTTCAATCGCTCCAGCAACGTCGCCGGTGACATAAACCACGCGGCGCAGATTCTTGTGATAGATGCTGCGCTCGATGGTTTTGTGTTCGATGATGACCAGCTCCCGCAACGACACCATGGAGCCATCCGCGCCGGGCAGGCGAATATTGTTCAAACCCTGCTCGGAGGAGCGATCCGCGCGGTCAAGCTCGACAATTGCCGGCACGGGCTCCCGCGCGGCCTGATCGTGCATGAGGCCCACCTGGGTTCCGGAAACAGCCAGCGCCAGTGCATGGGTCACGTCCGACACCGCGATGCCATGCTGCGCCGCCTTCGCCTCGTCCACGCGGATCTGCAACCGCGGTTGCGGGTCTTCGACATACCAGTCTGTATCCACAACACCCGAGGTGTGCTGGAAGATGGACTTGATCTGTTGCGCAACTTCGGTCTGGCCAGCGAGATCAGGACCGTAGACCTCAGCGACGAGTGTCTGGATCACCGGCGGCCCCGGCGGCACTTCGCTCACTTGAATGCGCGCGCCGTACTGGTTGCCGATGGCGTCGAGCAGCGGACGAAGCCGCTTGGCAATGGCGTGGCTCTGCACGCTGCGTTGCTTGGCAGGCAGCAGGTTCACCTGGATGTCTGCCTGGTTCGACTGGCTGCGCATGTAGTAGTGGCGCACAAGCCCATTGAAGTTATAGGGCCCGGAAGTTCCTGTGTAGGTCTGATAGTTCAGCACGTCCGGCTGCCGCGCAAGTTCTTCGCCGAGCGCCTGGGCCACGCGCGCCGTCTGTTCCATCGGCGTGCCGTCGGGCATGTTGATGACAACCTGCAGTTCGCTCTTGTTGTCGAACGGCAGCATCTTCACGCGCACCAGTCCCATGGGCACCAGTGCCATCGAGATTACAAGCAATATGGCCACGCCGATAAAGAACAGAATTCGATTACGCGAAGACCTGATCAGCGGCGTCATGATGTGCCGATAGAGCCGGGTTCGCCAGTTCTCGGTCTCCGGTTCCAGTATCTTGGCCCCTTCAAGATGCTTGCCTAACAGGTGAAGTGCAGCCCAGGGAGAAACCACAAAAGCAACCATCAACGAGAAGAGCATGGCCGCCGAAGCGCCGACGGGGATGGGCCGCATGTAGGGGCCCATGAGTCCGCGCACGAAAGCCATCGGCAGTACCGCGGCAATCACGGCAAACGTGGCCAGAATGGTGGGGTTGCCCACCTCTGCGACTGCCTCGACCGCAACGACGCTCATGGAGCGGCCGTGATTTTCCGGCAAACGGAAGTGGCGCACCATATTCTCGACCACAACGATGGCGTCATCGACAAGAATGCCGATGGAGAAGATCAAAGCGAAGAGCGTGACGCGGTTGATGGTGTAGCCGAGGAAGTAAAACACCGACATGGTGAGCGCCAGCGTGACAGGAATAGCCAACAGCACTACGCCCGACTCGCGCCAGCCCAGGAACAGCGCTACGAGAAGAGTCACGGACAACGTGGCCAGCAGCAGATGCTCAAGCAATTCGTCCGACTTGTTCTTCGCCGTCTCTCCGTAATTCCGTGTAGTGGTCACCGTCACGTCATTGGGTATGGTCACGCCCTGCATCTCATGCACACGCTTGAGAACGGCATTTGAGATATCAGTTGCGTTGGTCCCCTTGCGCTTGGCTACGGTGATCGTCACGGCCGGATGCTGGCCTGCGCCCTGATGCGCTGTTGCACCCGCGTTCGTGGTTCCGTAGACCACATAGTCAGCTGGCACCGCGGGGCCATCGACAATCTTGTCGGCTACGTCGCGCAGGTACACCGGGCGGCCGCGAACCACGCCAACAACTACGGCCTCCAGATCTTCGCGCTGAGTGAACATGTTGCCGGCGTCGACGCGCACTTCCTTGTTGTTTTCCGAGAAACTGCCAGCCTGCACGCTTGCATTCGCGGCCTGTAGATGTCCGACGATTGCCATCGGCGACAGGCCATAGGCATTCAGCTTTTCCGTACTGAGCACCACCCGCATTATGCGTGGAAGACCGCCGATGATCGACGTTTCCGATACATCGCCAATCTGCTCAATGTTGTGTTGCATCTCATCGGCGATGGCGCGCAACTGATAGCCGTTGTAATGCTCGCCCCAAAGGGTCATGGCCAGGATCGGCACATCGTCGATGGAGCGGGCCTTGATCAGCGGCTGGGAAACACCGGGCGGCATGCGATCGAAGTTCGAGTACAGCTTGCTATAGACCTTGATCAGCGCATCTTCCTGCGGCGTGCCGACCAGAAAGCGCACAATGACCATGCTCTGACCCGGAGCTGAGGTCGAGTACACATATTCGACGCCCGAGATCTGATGAACCAGGTTCTCGATAGGCAGCGTCACGCGCTCTTCCACCTCAGCTGGCGAGGCGCCTGGCATGGCGGTCGTGATGTCCAGCATGGGAACCAGAATCTGCGGCTCTTCTTCGCGGGGAATGATGGCGACCGCGAAGACTCCGAGGGCCAGCGACGCGGCAATAAAGAGCGGCGTCAGCTTGGAGTTGAGGAACGATTGTGCCAGGCGCCCGGCGATTCCAAGATCTTGCGTCATGGCCGGACCCCTGTACTGGACTCAATCCGCTTCCCCGCGAGTTCGCGGTCTGACGGCGCGTCCACAAGCTTTTCGCCCGCAGAGACACCGGAGAGAACCTCCACGAGGTCGCCTTGCGGTGCGCCCAAAGTAAGGTAGCGAAGCTGCGCGATTCCCTGGCTGTCGAGAACATACACACAGGACAGTGAGCCGCGCGCAACGACTGCTGAGCGCGGAATGAGTATCGCCTGCTTGGTGCCATTGGCAAACATGGCCGTTCCGTACATTCCTGCGCGTATCTGGGCGGAAGAAGGCAGGTCGATTTTGACGAGGAAGCTGTGACTCGATGGATCGGCGGCGGGAAGGATATCTGCCACGGTCCCGGCCAGGTTCGCCGACGATCCGCCACTGATGGACACTTGGACCTTCATTCCCTCGTGAATGGCCGCAATCGCTGACTCATCCACCGTGGCTTGGAGCTGCAGAGCCCCAGCCTGATCCACCTTGAGCAAGGGCACACCGGGTCCGGCCATGGTTCCGGGATCGGCCATCCGCGCCGTGACCATCCCTGCGAATGGCGCAATGAGCCGCGTGTAACTCACCATGGTGCGCGCCCCGCTCTCCTGGGCTCGCGCCGCGTCGGTCTGTGCGCGCACGGCTTCAAGGTTGGCGGCTGCGGCCTCGGAACGCCGAGAGACTTCGTCGAGTTCCTGCGGGCTTACGCTCTTCTGCGCATCAAGCTGCTTGTAGCGTGCCAGTGTGCTCGCCGCCAGTGCGGCGTTTGTTTGCGCGGCAGCCTGAGCACTTTGCGCCGCCTTCACGCCTGCCTGTGCCTGCTCGACCGAAGAGCGCAACCTGGCATCATCGAGCACAACGAGGGTTTGTCCGGCGCGGACGCTGTCTCCCTCGCGCACCAGTACCTGCTCGATGCGGCCCATTACCTGTGCGGAGACCACCGCGGATTGTTTGGCTTGAACAGTGCCTGTGGAGCCCAGGTTCAGCGGCACCGTTTGCTGCCGGCTTTCGACAACCCGCGCTTCAACGGTTTGAGGGGTTGATGGCGTCGCGGGAGATTCGCCGCCATGGCAACCGGCAATCAGCGCTGCGGAAGCGGCAAGCAAACTAGACCATAAGACATTCTTCATTGCAATTCCTCCACAGCATCGGGAGTCAGGGTCCCGGTTGCGTATAAAAGTTCGCTATAGGCCATGGCATTTCCGTAAACGGCATGCCAGTAATTGGATTGACTCTCCCGCTCGGCGTCCTCAGCCCGCAGCAGATCAGTGATGGTGGCAAGGCCCGCGCTGTAGCGGTTCTTGAGGATGCGAAGACTCTCCGCCGAATCGTCCATTGCGGCCCGCGCCGTCTCCAGCGAGAGCTCTGCTGTCTTGCGGTGAATGTGCGCCTGGCTAACCTGGAGCCGCAGATGCTGCTGCGTGGCTGCCAGTTGCGCGTCTATCTTCTGTTTCGCTGCGCTCTCCCGTGCCATCTGTGCGCGCTTGCCCATGGGCAGAATATCCACGCTGATCTGCATGCCGGCCACCCAGTTGTTTCCGCCCGTGCCGACAAACGAGGCGCGATCCTCTTCCCAGTTGCCATACGCGCTGACGCGCGGGCCGAAGTCGGACTTGGCCGCACTGAGCGCTGATGCCTGTGCCGATTGCGCCTGCCCCAGCGCCATCAAATCGGGGCGTGTCTTGACGGCTGTAGCGATCTCGTCTTCCAGCGCGCCTTGGGGAAACGTGTGCGGCTCAATCGGCTTGAGCTCGCTTTCCTTCAACTCCGGTGCCCCCATCGCTTCGCGCAAAGATGCCCACGCAAGTTCCAGGTCTCCCTGGGCTGCAATCAACTCCTGTTTGCGCGCAGCCACGTTCACCTGCGCCGACATCCGATCCGATTCCACTGCCAGGCCGGCCTTTACGTGATCGTCTACAGAACTGAGCAATGCCGCCGCAGTCTCCTGCTCGTGCTGGGCGACATCGACCGCTCGCTGCGCGTAAAGCACTTGCTGATACGCTCCGACAACGCGGAACACGATCTGCTGATCCACCGCCTTGGCGGATGAGGAGGCGCTTTGCCTGAAAAGATCGGCTCGGTGGATCTCCTTCTGAGTCTTGAACGAGTCGAATGCCATCCACGAGCCTGTGAAGCGCGTTGAGAAATTGCCAATCGGCTGTGGCCGGTTCAGGGCATTCACATCAAAGTCGGCTTGCGTGAACCTATGCTGTCTCAGCTTGGAACCAAACACATAAACAGGATCGTCTCCGCGAGAAATGTCCTCCGTAAAGCCGAGTTGGGGCAGGAGCGCGGAGCGTGCGATGGTGGCACCCGCTTTGGCATCCTGATTACCGGCATGCGCAATTGCCGCCTCGGGGCTCTGCCCCAGGGCCTGATTGATGGCTTGCCGAAGGGTCAGCGGTTCCTGCGCACCTGCGGCCAATCCTCCAATTGAGAACAGGAGAAGAAGGCACAAAGATCGATATAAGCGATAACTCATCGGGTGAGATGTCCTTGGGTGATGCTTTCATTTGAATAAAGCCACGAAATGCCGAATCCGTTACAAAAAGCGCCGAATTAAATTTGCGTGCGGCCATGGAGCAAATTCCGATACCGCCTCCCATACCTGGAATTTGAAGAGATTAAAGACAAGGCAAGCAGGCTAATTGCTTTGCAATGTGCAGCAGGGATTTGGTTTCTGGATGAATTGGAGCGGGCAGGCAGGACGTCTTGCCGCCATGGCAAGGTCTCACGGTTTGGCCGGCCGTGTGAAGAGATCTTGCCGGAAGGGTTCCACCGGAAATCCGAGCCGCTTCCACTCGCCATAGCCGCCCCGCAATGGGCGGACTCGCTCGATGCCAAGCTTGTGCAGGGTCATGGCAGTTCTGGCGGCGGTGGCCTCGCTGGGACAAGTGCAGTAGAGTACAACGTCGCGGTCGCGGGGGATCTCGTCGCTGTGAGCGGCCAGGGACTCTGGGGAAAAGTGAACGGCGCCGGGAAGTGTAAAGGGGTCCGGCAACAGTTCCAGAGGATGGCGTAGGTCGACGATGAATACATCTTCGCCGGCATCGAGTTGCCGCTTGAGTGTTGCAGCCTCCACGCGCCCGACGAAAAGTTGTTTGAGAATCATGTGCCGGCGGATCACGCGCCAAACGATGAACCCTAGAATCCCCAGTGCCAGCAAAACCCCGGAGAACTTACCCGCCCAGTCGAGCAAACGGGGATCGCGCCTGAGCAAGTCGCCAAAGAGGTGTCCGGCAGCAAGAAGCGAACCGAGCCAAAGTGCAGAGCCAAGACCGTCGAAAAGGAGGAAAAACCCAAAGCCCAAGCCGCTTTGAGCGGCTATTGGCGAAGCCAGGGTTCCCAACCCCGGCACGAACTTGGCAATCAAGAGTGTTAAGGCTCGGTGGCGTACAAATGTCTCGCGCGTTCGGCGAACGCAGACCGCAGGCTCGAACGAAAGCTTGCACAACAACCGCAGTACTTGCTGGCCATACTTGCGGCCAATTAAGAACCAGGCGCTATCGGCTGTGAGAGAACCAGTCAACCCGGCCAGTAGCGCGAACGCAAAGCTGAGTTCGTGCCGGGCGGAGAGGGCTCCCGCAGCCAGCAGAGCCGGTGCGGCGGGTAGTGGAAGCCCAAGTTGTTCCGCGAAAACCCAGGCGAAGAGGAGAAGATATCCGTACACCGGCACAATGTTCTCTGGTAAAGCCATCTGTTTGTCCCCTGCGTTCGCTTGCTTAAGTCCGGGGCGGCTTGCCCTCGTCAACCGACTGACCGTCAATGCGACCTGGGGAGAGATCTCACTCTACGGATGATTCGTGAAGCAAATTCGCTTCATGTGTAGATCCATTGGGCCGTCTCTACCCGAATGAACAGCCACGAAGAGATCTCCGCAGTAGCGGGGACATACCGTATCCGTCGTCTAGCGCATCGAGAGCACATAGAAAGAGATTTAGGTCGTCTGTCCGTCTTTCTGAGACAGGTACCATCGAAGCGGGCGGGCACATTCTGGCGATCGGCGGGTGGCGACGCATGATGTTCTTTTCCAGGCGATTCTGACGGAGTTTGGGCCGTCCGTTATGCCTGCCTGGCTTTCCTTGCAGCCAATTTGCGTGGGGACTTTCGGGCCTCACGCACAAAGCGGGTCATGGACTTTGAAAGATGCTCGAGCACGGTGGCCCATTCCTCAAGATGCCGCTCGCCATCCTTCGTAAGCGTATAGACGCGGCGCGCCGGGCCGCCCTGACCTTCTTCCCAGGCGGATTTGACGTTGCCGTTCGCCTCCAATTGCCGCAAAGTCCTGTAAAGAGCGGCCTTGTCAATCTCGGCATCGGTGAGTGCGTGCTCCTGTAGCTTGGAGCAGAGATCGTAACCGCAGGAGCGGCCTTTGGCCCTTAGGAGAAGGAGAACGACCGGCTCCACAAATCGATAAAGATTGCCCATGCCGCAGGAGCAGGGGTATTCCTTGCCATGGCGTACACAGATTTTTCGCGGCATTGCTGCTCTCCGACTGTTTGCGTCAAGTGAAAGTTGACAACTGCTTTCTATCACTATATATCACCTAGATGTGAGATACATCTATTTCAATATATGATTGGGGTTACAGCCTGCCGGAACTGCTGTTATGGTATAGGTGTTTCTTGCACCTAATGAGCAACGACGATGACGCGTGCCTCTTTGCATTGGCTCGAACCGTCGCCGCGAATGAACCATGACTTGCGCCTGAGCATCTCAGGCAACGGTTGCCGAGTAAATCCAGGCAAGCAATCCATCGCTTGTCTTGCTTCAACAACTGGTCTGTCGAGGAAAGGAAGAATACAAATGAGAATTGCCATTCCGATATCCGGGAATTGCCTGGAACAGCACTTTGGGCACTGTGAGAAGTTTGTGATGGTTGACGTTGCACCTGGAACAAAGGAAGTGAACACGGTTACGGAGATTGCTGCGCCGGAACACCAGCCGGGTCTATTGCCTCCGTGGCTGAAGGAGCACGGTGTGACCCTGGTCATAGCGGGTGGTATGGGAGCTCGTGCACGCTCACTGTTGCAGGAGGTTTCGATCGAAGTGATTACGGGCGCGCCTTCAGAGGATGCGACAACGCTTGTCCGCCGGTATCTGGATGGGGCACTGACGTCAATTGAGCGCACCTGCGATCACGTTTGCAATCACTGAGTGCGTTTTGCGAAACGCGCGAATGAGCTTCGAGTGAACGGTCATGTTGCAAGATAAAGACGAAGTCAGGAAAGAGAATCGGACCAATACTCTTTCGGCACGGTCCTGCTTTGTTTGCGGGCCGGATAATCCACGCGGATTGCGGCTGGCGTTTCAGACAAACGAAAGCGGCGAGATGACTGCGGAGTGGATTCCGGAACCGGAGATGGAAGGCTACCAGGGCATCGTTCATGGAGGGATCGTGAGTACCGTTCTGGATGAAGCCATGGCCAAGGCCGTGGATGCAACAGGAGCGGATGCCCTCACGGCCGAACTGCGTGTCCGCTTCCGGCAGCAAGTATCCTCTGGGAGCCCGGTGCATGTGCGGGGATGGATTGCGGGCCAGAATAGGCGGATGATCAACACCGAGGCCGTGTTGACCGGTGCCGACGGAGTTGAACTTGCCCATGCCTGGGCGGTGTTTCTCGCGTTGAAACAGGAGAGAAGCCCAATCGTCGCGAAGGAACCCTGATCATGGTTTCCGTTCCGAATCCGCTTCCTCTTCCTATCCATGAGCCTTCAATGAATCCTCTAACGGAGGCTGCGCTTCACGGTCGCTCCATGGAGGATCTACTGGGAGAGTACCTATTCGTCCCGTGCGGGCCAGGACAGGAAAGCTTGGTTATGCCCTCGGTCTCCGGATGCGGCAGAGCCGCAGCCTCGGTAAAGTGAGATCATCGCCTGATATGGCAGAGTGATTGATGACAGTCTCTGGGCCCAATCCGCGTCGTCTCTTTTTGAGGGCTGGGCTCGCGTCTCTGGGCGCACTTGCACTGTGGCTGATGAACAGCCTGGCGAAGCGGACAGGAGAATTGCCTGAAAACGCCGAGAGCCTATTGACCGTTCCTCTGGCTGCAGGCAATGGGATTCGATTCTATGACCGGGTTATTGTGATTTCCGGCGGCGAAAGACTCGCGGTCTTTTCCTCCACCTGTCCACACCTTGGCTGCCGTATCAACCGGGCGGAAGGCAGTGAGATTGTATGTCCCTGTCACGGTTCCAGGTTCAACGCGCGAGGCGAAGTGCTTCGCGGCCCTGCAAGGCGCGGTCTGCAACCATTGCGATTCGAGTTGGACCAAGCCGGTGCGGCACTGCGCATCACTCTCAAGAATGAACACTCCTGAGCAAGCTGACGGCAAGTTCTGGCGGCGCATTCCGCCGCTGGGAATGCTTGCGTTTGCGGCTTTTGTCTTCTGCGTTCTGACCGGCATCATGCTGGTTCCGGCTTACACTCCCGGCGCGCCGATGGACTCACTTGCTCTACTTCTGCTCAAGAATCCCGCAGGCGTATTCGTGCGCAGCTTGCATTACTGGTCGGCCCAGGCCTTCCTGGTGCTCACGCTTGCGCACGTCGTCGATTATCTGCTGCAGCGCAGCGAGACAAATGTTTCTTTCGGCGTGTGGCTGCGGCTGAGCTTGATCGTCCCGGTAACCATCGGTGCCATGCTCTCGGGCTTTCTTTTGCGCGGAGATGCACCGGCCATTCAGGCATTGCAGATTTTGCGGTCGCTGCTTGGTTTCGTCCCTCTGATCGGAATGGTTCTCTCGCGTCTGTTGACTGGCTCAGGCTCCGATCTCCAAACCATCTATCTTCATCACGCCTGCACGGCGACATTGGTGATCTGGCTGGTGACAGTGGAACACACGCGGCGCATCCTGCCGCGGGCACAGGCAATCTGGTGGACGCTGCCGCCTGTCGTGACGCTCTCGCTGCTTTTGGTGCCGGGACTGGAATCGCGTGTCGCCTCGATTGAAAAAGGGCCATGGTACCTGGTCGGCCTTCAAGAGCTGCTTCACTGGCTGCCGTGGCCGCAAGTGGCCGTCTGGCTCGCACTGCTCGGACTAATAGTGCTCAGCCTGTTGCCGATGTTCTCACTGAGGTTGCGCTCCTGGGCCCGGTGGACGATGGCGTTTGCAGCCCTTGCCTACGCGGCTCTGACCATCGTGGGGCTTGGATTTCGCGGAGACGGATGGAAGATGCAATCGCCTCGTGCAATCTGGGCCGGTCAGGCGCATTTTGTGTCCTGCAGAGCCTATCTTCCTCCGGATGCGATGCTGGTCGCGAAAACTGTGCCGGTAGTCGCCGGCCGACGCGAGGGCTGCCTCGCATGCCATCAAGGCATGACCGGATTTGTGGCGGCGCACGAGCCGGGAACGCTGGGCTGCGCAGCCTGTCATCTCGGCAATCCGTTCACGCTCAACAAAGCCCTCGCTCATGCCGGCATGACGCTCACACCGGGAAATCTCTCCGTCGTCAACCGGACCTGCGGCGCAAGCAACTGTCACGGCGAGGTGGAGGTGCGCGTGCGCGGCTCGTTGATGAACACCATGAGCGGCGTGGTCTCGGTAGACAAATTCGTGTTCGGCGAGAGCGCCGATCTCGATGCACACTTTGATGTCGCAGCGCCCAAGCACTCTCCTGCAGACACGCACCTGCGCAGCCTCTGCGCCTCCTGCCATCTAGGGCAGGACAAGACGCAGCCGGGGCCGATCGATGAATCCAGCCGTGGCGGCGGTTGCTCCGCCTGTCATCTCAGCTACGACCTAGCCGCGGCGGCGGAGCTGCAACTTCGCGATGGCCCATCGGCGCCGCTGCATCATCCCGATATTTCAATCCATGTGCACCAGCAAGCTTGTTTCGGATGTCACAGCCGCTCCGGCCGCATCTCTACCAACTACGAAGGCTGGCACGAGACGCGGCTGGACGAGGCGGCAGCAAAGACGAGCCCCGGTTGGCCCGCGCAGTTTCGGCTGCTGGCTGACGGACGTGTCTTCGAGAAGCATCCTGCCGATGTTCATTTTGAGAAAGGCATGACGTGCATTGACTGCCACGTGGCCTCCGAGGTGATGAGCGATGGCATTGGGCATGCACACGAACGGGACGCAGTAAAAATCTCCTGTGCGGATTGCCACGCGCCCGGCGCCACACCCGCAAAGGAATTCGCGCAGCTCGATTCGGAGACGCAGCAGATCATCGCCATGCGCAAGCTGAATGAGCCAGGGCGCAAGTTCGTCGTTTCGCAATCCGGCTCTATCGGCTATGCAAATGTCTTTCTGGGGAATGATGGTCGTCCCCAAGTTGCGTTGATTGAGTCGGCCAAAGTTCTTCAGCCCAAGCCTGCAGTAGCCGTGTGTACCCGCTCCGGCTCAATGCATGAACGGCTGGAATGTGGCGCATGCCATACTGCCTGGGCGCCGCAGTGCATCAGTTGCCACACCAGCTTCGATCCCAAAGCGCAGGGTTGGGATTACCTGGCCGGCAAGTTCGTTAACGGCGACTGGCAGGAGGAGGCAGGGGATTACCAGAGCGACGCACCGCCCCTTGGTGTTGCGGTTGGTGCAGGGCCGCGCGGCAAAAGAGAAGAGCGAATCACTACCTTTGTCCCAGGGATGATCCTCAATCTGAAACTTCCTTCCGGGCATGCGAAGAGTGGCAGTGATTTTCACCGCTTCTTTGCGCCTTCGTCGCCGCATACAACCGCGGCGCAAAGTAGAGATTGCCGCTCCTGCCACGTAAATCCTGCGGCTCTTGGTTACGGTCGCGGGCAATTGAAGTATGAAGTCAAAGGCGGCGTAGGGAAGTGGCTCTTCACACCGGCCTATCCTCGCAGCGCTCAGGACGGACTGCCAATGGATGCGTGGATCGGATTTCTGCAGGAACCACGAGCGAACACAACGACTCGGAAGGACGCCCGCCCATTTACATTGCAAGAGCAGCGGGACATCCTGCTTGTCGGCACGTGCCTGGCGTGCCACAACGAAAAGGAGCGCCGAATTGCCGCAGTTTTTGCGGACTTCAAGAGCTATCGGGCCGCACTCAGCCCGAAATGTCGACTGCCTGACTGGGCGGTCGCTGATTCGCAGGAAAGGGAAGCATCCCGATGAGCAATGCGACGAGGTGTTCCTACAAGGGAAGTGATCCCGATCACTGTATGCAGGTTACACCTAAGTGTAAAGCGTATAGAGGGGAATGTTTACGATGAGCAATCTGTCCCGCCGCCGCTTTTTGAAGATCAGTGCCGGCACCATCGCCGCCGCGGGCGCACTCAACGGCGCGAGCCGCGTGGTCGCGGGAGCAGGCGATGCTCCGCAAACCGGTCTGCGCAC
>DASRLI010000314.1:0-10964 GCA_035648535.1 Occallatibacter sp.
GAACCATCTGCAGTGCCTGAATGTGGGCGCGCGCCTGCACACCGCTGCCGAGAATTCCCAGGCTGCGCACCTGGGCCGAGCCGAGAGCATCGAGCGCGACGGCGGAGACGGCGGCGGTGCGCATCTCGGTGATGAGGCGGCCGTCCATTACAGCGAGGGGCTCGCCGGTGGAGCGGCGCAGCAACTCGATGACCGCCATGTGCGTGTGCAGGCCGAGTTCGTCGTTGCCGGGAAAAAACGTGACTGTCTTTACAGCCATCACGTCGCCGGCTATAACCGGCATCACGGCGAACCAGCCGTTGTGGTAGTCGTCGGCATTGCCGGCGCGAAGGATGGTGCGTGCAGGTTGTTCGACGAGACCGGCGGAGTAGTCGATGAGAGCCTGGCGAATGGCGGGGATGAGGGCTTGGTAGGTGAGGACGGCGCGGACTTCCTGCTCGGAGACGTACATGGATCCTGGTCCTCAGAATCGGTTTAACGGAAATTAGAAGATAAACGGCGCCTAGTTGGGACGGCTACCGGACTCGCTGGAACCACCGGAAGTTGACTTGCGGCGGAAGCGTTCGTCGACTGGTTGACGGCCCTGAAAGCCCGAGTCGACGGTGTGCCAGTGCTCGATGGCGGTTTCGCCCATGCGCCAGCAGAGCAGCACCACCTGGTCGTCGAGGCGGTAGGGAAAATCGAGCAGGCCGGCTTCGAGATCCTTGACCTGTACGCCGATGGCATCGATTTCTGCGATACTCTCGCGGGCGAGCTTCAGGTGGGCGTCCATGTCGGCACGCTGCCTGGCTACGCTATTGGAATCCACCTTCATGCCGCCGGAGAGATAGATGCGGCGGGCCAGTTCGGAGAGCTCTGACTCGACCTGTTCGGCAGCCTGTTTGCCCTCAATGGCGCGCTTGAGCAGCGACTCGAGAACCGGGAGCAGGGACTGCGCTTCGTCGATGGTAAAGGTCTTCATGGGGGAATACCTGTGTATAGGATACCGCGAAACAGCTTCTAGCCTCTAGCTACCAGCTTTTAGCTGCTTAACTGCGGGCCGGCACTGCAATGATTCAGGCCCGCATCGCGTTGGATCTGCCTCGACTCGAGTTTCGGAGCTAGTGGCTAGCAGCTAGAAGCTAAAAGCTGTCATTTCCCCACCTCCAGCATCCGATCCAACGCCACTTTGGCCCAATGCTTGACGCCGGGGCGCACCTGGATGCGGTTGACGACGCGGCCTTCGACCAGGTTCTCAAGAGCCCAGGCTAGATGCTGCGGACTGATGCGGTACATGGTGGTGCAGAGGCAGCCAGTGTCGTCGAGAGTGATGATCTTTTTGCCTTCCGGGGCGAAGCGGCGGGCGAGGCGGTTGACCAGGTGAATCTCGGTTCCGATGGCGAACATTGAGCCGGAGGGGGCGTCCTCAACAATCTTGATGAGGCGCTCGGTGGAACCAAGCGCGTCGGCCTTCTGGCAGACCTCCCAGCGGCACTCGGGGTGCACGATGACCTGGATGCCGGGATACTTGGCGCGGACCTGGTCGACGTGGCCGGGGAGAAAGCGCTGATGGACGGCGCAGTGGCCCTTCCACAAAATGATGCGGCTGGCGGCGAGGGATTCCTTCGTCTGGCCGCCGCTGTTTGTGCCGAGCTGCACCGCCCACGGATCCCAGACCGTCATCTGGTCCAGGGGGATGCCCAAGGCGTGCCCGGTGTTGCGGCCGAGATGCTGGTCGGGAAGGAAAAGGATGCGCTTACCACGCGCGAAAGCCCATTCAAAGGCGGCGCGGGCGTTGGAAGAGGTGCAGACGAGACCGCCATTTTCGCCGCAAAAGGCTTTGATGACGGCGGTGGAGTTCATGTAAGTGATCGGCACGATTTCGCTGGCGAGGCCCAGGCGCTCGAGCGCATCCCAGCAGTTTTCCACCTGGGAGATTTCGGCCATGTCGGCCATCGAACAACCGGCGTTGAGATCGGGCAGGATTACCTGCTGGCCATCGTGGCCGAGCACGTCGGCACTCTCAGCCATAAAGTGGACGCCGCAGAAGACGATGTACTTCGCATCGGTCTCCGAGGCGATTTTGGAAAGCTTGTAGCTGTCGCCGGTGAAGTCGGCAAAACGGATGACTTCGTCGCGTTGGTAGTGGTGGCCGAGCAGGATGGTGGTCGAGCCCAGTTTGGCGCGCGCGGCTGCGATTCGCTCGTCCATGGAGTCGTCAGGAAGCGACAGGTAGTTTTCGAGGGTGCATGCATCTTCGCGGCTGCAGGCGCTAACGGCCTGCGGCGAGGCCGCCGTCTCTTCGTCAGTTATCAGGTTCACTTTAATCCGCCTTCAGCCCTGCACATCCTTTTTTGGGGACGGCGGGCGGGGTTGTTGAAAGCTAACAGGCATGCAGTGGATGCGCTGAAACCATTGAAGTTATCGGCGTTGAAGCCGACAGCTTCAAAGGGATCCCCGTCCACGGGGTTGTTGCAGCCCTTTCATGCGATTGGATGCGGATGGAAGCCGGCGGAATGCAAAATAGGTTAAACCGGCGGCAACCGCACCAATCCTTTCTAGTTTAACGCAGGCGCGAGTGTGAACCCAAACCTGCGCCTGTTCTCGCCGTTGGGGCAATTCAAAAAACGGGCCTGCAAAACGGCTGCAGTTGAGCACATTTCCCGTTCAGTCTCGGGATTGGAACCACCGCGTTTGTGAGCGCCAAGCACGGGCAGGTATCATTGTCCTTCATGGGAATTCCTCCAACAATCGAAGTCGCCAATCTGGGCATGGCGGACTCTCTGATCCTGATGGTGATGGCGCTGGTGGTTTTTGGACCGCGGCGGCTGCCGCAGATCGGGCGACAGATCGGCAAGCTGATGTACGAGTTCCGCAAGGCCTCAAACGACTTCAAATTCCAGATGGAAGAGGAGTTGCGCAACGCTGAGGAGGCCGACCGGCGCAAGAAGGAAGAAGAGGAACGGCAGCGCCAGTTGGCGGCTGCGGCACCCGCGCAACTGGGAACGGGAATCGAATCCCAGGTCCCAGAAGCGGGACCTGGGGCACCCGCTAGTTCTGGCGAAGCCGCTCCCACAGATAGTTCCTACCCGTATGGCGGTACTTACGGCGAAGTGGCGGAAGCCCAGGCGCAGGCCGAAGCGACATATCCGAGCATTCAGCCGCCTTCAACCGGCGAGCCGGTTCCCGCGGCGTGGCCCGCAAACGAAACAAGCGAGGCGGAGAAGGCGGCCGTGGCTGCGGAAGTGGAAGGCAGCGGCACTGAAACTGCGGCGGCAGTAGCGGAGCCCGCCGAAGCGCCAGCCGCGATTCAAGAAGAAACCTCGATAGAGAAAGAGAACGCTGTGGAAGCAGCCGAAGCGAAACAGGCAAGCGCGGAGACGGAGCCGGCCCACAATGGTTGATCCCGTGGACGCAATCGGCAAGGCACGGGCGGCGGTGACGCAACGCGCAGACCTGCCCGGCATGAGCCTGATGGAGCACCTGGACGAGTTGCGCAAGCGCATCGTTCGCGCTGCCATCTTTCTCTTCCTAGGCTTCATCATTGCGTACGTCTTCCACGAGCGGCTTTACGCCTTAGTGCAGGCTCCGCTGGATAAACTGCATATCAAGCTTAACTACACCCACCCCATGGACCCGTTGAACCTGTACCTGCAGGTTTCCCTGATCGGCGGAGCGATTCTGGCCTCGCCCTTCATCCTCTACCAGGTGTGGTTGTTCATTGCGCCGGGACTGTATCAGAAGGAAAAACGGTTTGTAGTTCCCTTTATGACCGCCACAGTAGGTCTGTTTCTCACCGGCGCGGCGTTTGGCTACTTCTGGGTGCTGCCCGGCGCGTTGAAAATCCTCATCCTCGATTTCGGCAACAAGTTCAATCCCGTGGTCACGATCGAGGAATACACTGGCTTCTTCCTGTCGATCATTCTTGGCCTTGGCGTCAGCTTCGAGTTGCCCATCCTCATCTTCTTCCTGGCCCTCTTTGGCATCGTGAGCCCACGTTTTCTTTGGAAGAACATTCGCTATGCGATTTTGGCGGTCTTCGTTGTAGCGGCTGTCATCTGTCCCAGCCCTGACCCCAGCACCATGTGCATTTACGCAGTTCCCATGCTTGGACTCTACATCGTCGGCATCGGCGTGGCGTGGTGGGTGCATCCCTCCAGAAGGAAGGCCAAAGAGGCCAAGGAGAGCGCGTAGATGAGCGGGGCCGATTTGAGAATTGAGGCTTCCCACTCTTGCGACAAAAAAAAGTCGCGAGAATGGGGCACGGGGCGTTTTTGTGCGCCCCGGGTCTCGAACTTGAGACCTGGGATCTCACAGGCCTTAGTCATTCTTTTCGCGGCACTGGCCTTTTTCCCTACCGCCGCAAACGCGCAGCAGCACTTCGACGGCGCCAAGGCGCTTGAATACGCGCGCGAATTCGTAGCCATTGGCCCGCGCTGGCCCACCGGCCCCGGACATGTGAAGGCCGAAGAGTTTCTGCGCAGCCATTTCCAGCGCAACCACGACCAGCTTGAAGAGGACACCTTCACAGCCGGCACACCCATTGGCACGGTGCCCATGCGCAACTTCATCGTGCGCTATCCGGGCAAAAAGAACGGTGTCATCCTGCTAGGCACGCACTACGAAACCAACTACCCACTCAGAAACATCGGCTTTGTGGGCGCCAATGACGGCGCCGCGACCACCGGACTGCTGATGGCCATCGGTGACCGCCTTCACGCCGAAACTGCGGGCGGAAAGAAGCTGGACGGCTACTCGGTGTGGCTGGTTTTCTTCGACGGGGAAGAAGCGATCAACGCCTGGTCGCGCTCCGACTCGACCTACGGCAGCCGCCACTTGGCCGCGCGTTGGGGACGGGACGGAACGTTGGCGCAGATCAAGGCTTTTATGCTGGCCGACATGATTGGCGACAAGGACCTGGACATTCAACGTGAATCGAACTCGACCGGCTGGCTGGTCGGGCTGATGGGCCAGGCCGTGAAGAAGTTCGGCTACGATCGCTACTTCTTCAAGCAGGACATGGCGGTGGAAGACGACCATCTGCCATTTGTGGAGCGCGGCGTGCCGTCAATCGATGTGATCGACCTGGACTACGGCCCCGACAACCGCTACCACCACACCGCCCAGGACACGATGGAGAAAATCAGCGCGCACAGCCTGACCATCGACGGCGATGTGTTCATGGAAACGATCAAGCTGATCGATCTGCGGTGAAGAAACCAGGGACCAGGGACCAGGGACTTAGGGACTAGGGACTAGAGCGCGCGCTCCTGAAAACAACACGCGGAAAGAGGAACGGACATTGGCTGAGGCGGAGATTGGCATTATCGGGGGCAGCGGACTTTATTCGATGCCCGGATTCACGAATGTGCATGAAGAGCGCGTGGAAACGCCGTTTGGCGAGCCGTCGGACGCGTTTGTACTGGGCGAGTTGGAAGGCCGCAAGGTGGCGTTTCTGGCGCGGCACGGGCGCGGACACCGCATTCTGCCCTCGGAGCTGAATTTTCGCGCCAACATTTATGCGATGAAGAAACTCGGCGTCGAGCGAATTCTTTCGGCTTCTGCCGTTGGGTCGCTGAAGGAAGAGCACAAGCCCACCGATTTTGTGATGCCCGACCAGTTCATCGACCGCACGTTCCATCGCATCTCCACATTTTTCGGCGAGGGCATTGTGGGCCACGTGGCCTTTGGCGATCCGGTTTGCGCGACGGTGGCCGAGGCCGCAGCCGAGGCCTGCAAGACAGTGGGCGTAGTGGGCAAGCTGGGCGGCACGTATGTGTGCATGGAAGGCCCTCAGTTCTCAACCAAGGCGGAGTCGCATCTGTACCGCAGCTGGGGCGCGGACGTGATTGGCATGACGAATTTGCAGGAGGCCAAGCTGGCGCGCGAAGCGGAGATTTGCTACGCGACCGTGGCCATGGTGACAGATTACGACTGCTGGCGCGAAGGACACGACGCAGTGACCATCGAAGAGATTGTGGCCGTGCTGCACAAGAATGCCGACAACGCGGCGAAGGTGGTAAAGGCTGCGGTGGCCGCGATGCCGAAGGAGCGGACATGCGCATGCGCTTCGGCGGCCAGGTTCGCGGTGCTGACGCAGGCGGATGCGATTCCCGCTGCAGCAAAGGAAAAGCTGAAGCTGCTGTTCGGCAAATATATGGGGTGGTAACGGGTTAACGATCTGACGTGGCCTCCCACCCTTTCCGCAAAGAACGCGGAAAGGATGGGGCACCCAGTGAGCTAGTGACTCAACCTAAAAACACGAGAGGATATTGAATGGCGATTACCGTTGTAGGCAGCGTTGCGTACGATTCGATTGAAACACCGGCAGGGCGCCGGGAGCGTTGCCTGGGCGGCGCGGCAACCCACTTTTCATTGGCGGCCAGCTTCTTTACCGATGTGCGCGTCATCGCCGTGGTGGGCGAGGACTTCGGCCCCAGGCAGGAAGCGGTCTTCAACAAGCGAAACATCGATATCCGCGGCATCGAGCGTGCCCCCGGCAAGAGCTTTTTCTGGGAAGGCTCATACCTCGAGAATTTGAACGAGGCCAAAACTCATCAGACCGATCTCAATGTCTTCGCTTCATTTGAGCCGAAGATTCCAGACGCTTATCGCGACTCGCAATTCTTATTTCTCGCCAACATCGACCCGGTATTGCAGCGGCGCGTTCGTGAAGCTATGCCGGATGTAAAGCTGGTGGCCGGCGACACGATGAATTACTGGATCAAGGATCATCGCGCTGCGTTGCTTGAAGTATTGAAGGGTCTGGACATTCTGCTCATCAACGACACCGAAGCGCGCATGCTGGCGGGCAACAACAACATCGTACTTGCGGCACGCGCCGTCATGGCAATGGGGCCGCGTCTGCTGGTGGTCAAGCACGGCGAGTACGGCGCATCGCTCTTCCATCGTGCCGGAGCGGACGGCGAAGCCTCGAAAACTTTCAAAGCACCGGCGCTTCCACTGGAAGAAGTCGTCGACCCGACCGGTGCGGGCGACAGCTTTGCCGGCGGCTTCTTCGGCTACCTCGCCTCGCAGGAAACACTCACTCCGGGCGCCTTCCGCCGCGCAATGTTCTACGGCAGCGTGATGGGCTCATTTGCTGTAGAGCGCTTTGGCACCGAGCGCATTGCGCAGCTCACCCGGAAGGAGATCGACGCCCGCTTCACGCAATTCCGCGAGCTGACTCACCTTGACTGATGAAAGCAATTCTCGCGCAGCCGTTTCCCGCACGGAGTGGCTGGCCGTGCTGCTCTGCTCGGTTGCTGCTTCATTGGCCGCAGTGGCGTGGAGTTGGCGGAACGGAGCGCTGCTGAACTGGGGCGACGCTGTTGCCCACATGCACATTGCGCGGCGGGTCTTGGATTGCCACCAGCCGCGGCTCTCACAACTTGGCTCTGTATGGCTGCCGCTGCCGCACATTCTTCTTCTTCCTTTCGTCCAGGTTTATAGCTGGTGGGCGAACGGGATTGCGGGCATCATTCCATCGGCGCTGGCTTACGTGGCCGCCTGCGCAGGCATCTATCGGCTGGCACGGCGCTGGCTTCGGCCCGCTGCCGCTGCACTCACGCTGGCTTTCTTCGCGATCAATCCGAACATGCTTTATCTGCAGACGACGGCGATGACCGAGCCGCTGTTTGTGTGCGAAATGATCTGGATTGTGGTGTGGCTGGTGGAGTGGCGGACGTGCCTCGATGAAGATGCGCACAGAGCTGAGCAGTTGCTCGGCTGGATTGCGGCTGCTCTGGTGGCGGCCATCTTGACACGTTACGACGGCTGGGTAATGGCTCTGCTGGCCTGGTCCTGCATTGGGCTTGTGCTGCTCAAGCGCGGGCAACTTCGCTCACCTACATTCTGGCTGGCAAGCGCTCTTGTAGTGGCTGCGCCGATTGCGTGGTTCATATACAACGCAGCGACGTTTGGCGACTGGTTGGAATTTGCGCGCGGACCTTATTCGGCCAAGGCTATTGAGCTGCGCACGGCCTCGCATGGCGCTGGTCCGCCGCATCCGGGCTGGCACAATCCGTGGGTCGGTCTGCTGCTCTTCATGAAAGTTTCAGAGCTGGATGTTACCGCCGCGGCCTGGGGCAATTCCATGCTTGCACTGAGCGTGCTGGGAACGGCGTGGGCGTGGATGATTGCGCGACGCCGCGCGCTCACCTGGGCGATGCTGCTGTGGCTGCCGGTTCCCTTCTACGCGTATTCGGTGGCTTATAGTTCGGTGCCGATTTTTCTTCCCGTATGGTGGCCGCACTCCTGGTACAACACGCGATACGGAATGGAACTGCTGCCGGCGCTGGCGCTGGGCCTAGGTTTTGTCGCAAACTTTTCTATCGGCGCGGTGAGGGAGTTCAAGCCGCAGTTGGCGAAGTACGCTGTGGGAGTGCTGGTCGCGCTGGTGGCTCTGAATGCCTGGAAAGTGGTGCGCGAAGGACCGCTGGCTTACGTGGAGGGCACAAAGAATATGGCGGCGCACCGGCCTTACCAGGTAGCGATTCCGCCGGTGCTGCGTGCGATGCTGGACCAGCGGCCCGGCGCTGCAATTCTGATGGAGACCTCGGTCGATCCGGAGATTGTGGCGCTCACCGGGATTCGGTTGCGGCAGACAATCAACGAGGCGGACCTGGAGATTTGGGGCACGGCGCTGAAGGCACCGGCGGCCCATGCGGGGATTGTGCTGGCGTTCGACGGCGATGCGGTGGACAGCGCTGTGAAGGCGCATCCCGAGGGGCTGAGGGCGGTTCGCAGGTTCACGGCCAACGGGCAGCCTTCGGGAACGCTTTATGTTGCCGATAATCCGGGGAGTTGGCCGGTGCCGCAAATCGGAACGAACCGGGATTCGCGGTGATAGCATCGGGCAAGACGGTCAACTGTGCGACCTGGCCACTGCGGTTTCCCGGCCTTTCACCGGAAGTGACCCCAGGGACGGGGCCCCGGCGCTGATTCGATTATCGATGGACAGTTTTTATTCCATGATATGGAGGAAGATTGATCCCCTTTACGAAAGCACATGCCTGCGGTAACGATTTTCTTATCGTGACGGAAGAGGCGGCACACGGCTGCAATTGGGCTGATTTGACGCGGCGGCTTTGCGCGCGCAATACCGGCGTGGGCGCTGACGGCGTGGAGTTTTTTGAGTGGACCGGTCCAAGGTCGGGCCGCATTCGCCTGCACAATGCAGACGGGTCGGTGGCCGAAATCAGCGGGAACGGAACGCGCTGCGTGGCTGCATGGATGGCGTGCGAACGCGGCTTGCAGCCGGGTGACGAGGTAGAGATCACGACCGATGCCGGCGTGCGCGTGTGCCACGTAAATGGCGTGAAAACGGACGTTGGATTCACAGTGGAGATGACGGCCGGCATGGGCGTTCCTTCTTTTGCTCGACGAACGATAAAGCTGGCGGGCGGCATGGAGATTGCCGGCGTCGAGGTTTCGACCGGCAATCCGCACTTCGTGATCGTGCTGGATATCGATGCGTTTGATGATAACGACACATCGTGGCACGAGATCGGCGCGGAGATTTGCGCGCATCGCGATTTTCCAAATCAGACCAACGTAGAATTTGTGCGGATCGTGAACAAGTACGAGATCGAAATTCGCATCTTCGAGCGCGGCGTGGGGCCAACCACATCGTCCGGTACAGGCAGCTCAGCTTCGGCCACGGCGGCAATCGCTCTCAGCGGCTGCGTTTCACCGCTTTATGTTGCGGCTCCCGGCGGATCACAGACCGTAGTCTGGGAGGGGCCGGGGACTGAGTTATGGCTGACCGGACCGGCGGCTCTGATTGCGCGCGGCGAGGCTTTCTAATGATGACTGAACGCACTACACGCTTGTTGAGTCCTCCGGCCGTCCGTTCGGGCGCTGGCGTGAGCGTGATTGCGCCGGCTTCATTTGCGCAGCCCGAGCGTGTGCAACGCGGACTGGAGGCGCTGCGCGGCATTGGTCTTGAGCCTCGCCTTGGTGCGTCTGCGCTCGAACGCGGGCCGCTCTATTTTGCGGGAACGGCTCAACAGCGCCTGGCCGATTTGAATGCGGCTTTCGCGGATGAAGCGACGAGCGCGGTGATGTGCATGCGCGGCGGCTATGGCTCCAATTACCTGCTCGGTGGATTGGATATGAAGCTGATCCGCGAGCATCCCAAGCCGTTCTTTGCATACAGCGACCTGACCGGCGTGCAACTGCGACTGCTGGACGAACTTGGCCTGCCCGCGTTTCATGGGCCGATGGCGGCTGCGGATTTCTATCTTGAAGACGGCGTGCATTTGCCCAGCTTTCAGGCAGCGCTTGAAGGCGAGCCCTACAGCGTGGGCGCCGCGGAGGGGCTGCGCGTATTGAAGCCGGGCTCGGCAAGCGGCGTTCTCTATGGCGGCTGCCTCAGCATTCTGGTTTCGCTGCTGGGCACAGACTGGGAACCGACAACCGAAGGCACGCTGCTGTTTCTTGAAGACGTTGGCGCCAAGCCCTACCAGGTAGATCGCATGTTGTGGCAACTGCGCGTTGCCGGCAAGCTGGCGGGCGTGAGCGGAATTGTTTTTGGAGAGATGGTTGATTGCGTTTCACCGGGTGCTGCGCCGGAAATGCTGGATCAAGCGATTCTGAGCGCGCTTGCCGACTTCGACGGACCGATCGCAATCGGTCTGCGCAGCGGCCATGTGTCGCGCCAGAATGTGACGCTGACTTTCGGCGTTCAGGCAGAGTTGAAAGTCGGCGATGAGACACAATTGCGTTTGCTCGAACCGGCGGTGGGAAAGAATAGCGAATTGGGGAATAGGGAATAGAAAGACGGCATGGTTTGGGTTTGCGGTACCCACCCTTGCGACCGAGGACGTCGCAAGGATGGGGTACCCGCAGTTAGAGGCTAGAGGAGCGAGACCTGGGGATGCGGCACATTCATCTAAGTGGGATATGTGGAACGGCGATGGCGTCGCTGGCCGGGTTACTGCAGTTGGAGGGGCATCGCATTACGGGCTCCGACAAGGCTGCTT
>DASRLI010000315.1:0-9247 GCA_035648535.1 Occallatibacter sp.
TCGTATGCCTCCATAAAGGCGCAGGGGCCGTAGTCAATCGTCTCGCCCGAGATGGACGTGTTGTCGGTGTTCATCACGCCATGCACGAAACCAATAAGCATCCATTGCGCAATCAGCCGCGCCTGCCGCGCCACTACGCCCTCCAGCAGCGCTCGATATGGCTGCGTGGCCTGCGCGGCCTCGGGATAGTGCCGCGCAATCGCAAAGTCCGCCAGCTTGCGCAAACCATCCGTGTCACGCCGTGCTGCAAAATACTGAAACGTGCCCACGCGCAAATGGCTCGCCGCCACCCGTGTCAGCACGGCCCCAGGCAGGGCTGTATCCCGCAGCACCATTTCGCCGGTGGTCACCGCGGCCAGGGCCCGGGTCGTCGGAATGCCCAGCGCCGCCATCGCCTCGCTCACAATGTACTCACGCAACACCGGCCCCAGTGCGGCTCTGCCATCGCCTCCGCGCGAGAAAGGAGTCCGGCCGGAGCCCTTGAGCTGGATGTCGTACCGCACGCCGTTGCGCCCCACCACCTCGCCCAGCAGGTTAGTGCGCCCGTCGCCCAGTTGAGGCACAAAATGCCCAAACTGGTGCCCGGCATATGCCTGCGCCACGGGCTCCGCCCCCTCGGCCACGCGGTTCCCGGCCAGAACTGCAACCCCATGCTCGCTCTTCAGCGCGTCCGCATTCAGCCCCAGTTCCCGCGCCAGTTCCACATTCACCTTCACTAGCCGCGGCGCCGCAACCGGAGTCGGGTCCAGCCGCGCGTAAAAGTGCTCCGGCAACCGCGCATACGTGTTGTCAAAGCCAAAGCGAACCTCCTCGCCAATCAAGGCGGTTGAGGCCGGCGATGCGTTGGGGGAAATATCGGGTGAATCCATCGTTTATTAGATGTGAGAACGCTGTCTTTGGTCGCGTTCTCCTTGCGAGCCGCCAATTGTCACCAAGGTGCCACATCAGGGCGTGGAGAATGGCGAAGACAGCAGTGGCTTTTTCCAGTCGATATGCCGACCTTTCGGGTTCGATGTCCGGAAAGACCCCATGCGCCGGCCTGCGTTCCTCGCAGCTAACCGGAGCCGGGCGATCAATTCCCGGCCCGCGCATGGCCCAGATGGTAGCTGAGACCCCCGTTGAGGATCATCTCGTCAAGGCCCGGATTGCTGGGCACAGCGAAGCCGTTGGACTGGTGAAAGACTTCAAATCCGGAGCGAAAATCCCAACGATCGGTCAGTTTCAATTGCACGCCGATGGCCTGCTGCAGGCTGAAGTTCTCGTAAGACGCGTACTGCGAAAAAGCCTTCTTCGCGTACACCGTCATGCCGCCCTTCACAACGTAGTAAGGCTTAAAGTGCTTCCCGTCGCGCCAAAGCAGGCGCATGCCGATCGGCGAAATCCCCACGCCCGGCACGGTTTCAAACGCATTGCTTTGCCGATTGCCCCAAATGTCCGTTTTGCTGGGCTGCCGCAGTATCAGGACCGGCAGAATCTCGGCCGAGTAATCCACGCGTGCCCCGATAAAATTGCCCCAGGAATGGCGGTCATATTCGAAGCCGCCGCCGGAAAGATAGCTCCACCATGAGTTGGCGCCAATCTTGAAGTGACCGATGGAATACTGCCCCTCGAAGATGAGTTCGCTCTCGACCGGGGTACGCGTCGAGGCCTCCGGGGCCGGCCGAACCGCCGATCCCAGGCTCGGCAGCCAGACTATGCCGACCGAGAAGCGGCCGAAGTAGTTCGGTATTCCGGCCAGATGATACGGCTGGGATTTGGGATACGGCTCGATGGGGAGAAAATTGGAGTGCTGGACGCCGCCCTCAACACGAATGGCGGCGTGATGGCTGATCGGCGTGTCGATGCCGCCCCCAAGGAACTCGGCAAGGGACGCAATCGTGCCGGTATTCCCGTTATTGTAACCGGTAGCGTCGGCTTTGAACCAGGTGCCGTTCAGCCCTCCTTCGCCGACAAGTGCCTCAGCGTAGAAGCGCTCGCGGTGAACCGTCGCCTCGTACTGGCCGCCGCCCATGAGGAAAAAGCTGTGCTGCGGGTCGCCGGCATTCGTTCCCCGGTACATCGAGTAATCGATTTTGAAGCGCAGGTGACGCCATGGCGGAAAGGCCACGCCGCCATTCCACCCGTTCAATGCTTTCTGCGAACCGGGCACTCCATTGAAGCTGTTGGAGAGCCACGAATACCCGCCATAGATCTGGATCGGAGGATCGGTCTGTTGCTGCGCAGCCGCAACTGCCGAAAAACTGAGAAGCGCAACGATGACGAATCGTTGAACCAGCAGCTTGATCCTTGATTCTCGGTGAGAACACGCCGGCCCAATTTGAGCCATTGACTTTTGTCTCCTGAGACTCAGCGTTCCAGCGTTCGGGGAAACTCTGTGAGGGCTGTCACATTACCATGCAGCTCGTGTGAGAATTATCACACAACCATGCAGCATCGTCACTTGGTCTCTGCAGGGCACAACCTGGAATTGAGGCCGCCTCCAGTCATCGGAAATTGACCGGGAATGCCCCTTTCAATAGACAACGCCTTTCTCTCATTTGCTCATAAGCCCTACCGCCCAGAACCAGCCGGCCGCCGGGCCTCCCAAGTCTCGATTTTGAGAATCGGTCCGCCAACCCGCCAACGTGCGCGCAAGCGCACGCCAACTCGCTAACAAGCGCGTGAGCGCGGCTGACTCGCTGCCTTTTTCACTCCACCCTGGACGCCGGGTACCGGGTCTTTGTTTTTCCGACTGGGTCAGGATTGCCCCAGCTCCGCTTTCGGTGCGTTTGTATCGCTGGACATTTACCTTGGATTGTCGGCAATTCGAAAGTTTAGCCGGATTAGAACTCACAAACGCCCATTGGGCCCGGAATGGAGCAACTACGCGGTTTGCCGCATGCTCTGAAATTACAGTTCCTTCCTCGCTTAATGCCAAATCCCCGATTCACCCACCGGCAAACTCAAAGCCACCGTAACGACGAACCGGTTCTCCTGGCTCGGGGGCGTGTCAGCGCCGGTCTTGCGCCCGCAGCCACGACCCCTCCCGGCCAATCCACGTCTGAGGTGAACCGCACCGCGCCCCGCCCAAAGTGCTTAAGTCGACTGGAGCGCCCGATGAGACTCACAGGGTTTAACCGGCTCTTTCTCCTCGCGCCTCACTCCCTTGTTCGCGGCGCCCCCACTGCCCGCGAAAACCAGAAGAACGTCGCGTTTGGCGGCGCAATAATTTCCGAATCCTGATCCCTGACCCCTGTACTCAACTCGGCAGCCTCGGCCTGAAGTAGCAAGTGCCTCCGGCAAGAGTCGCGGTCCAAAGCGAAGGATCGGCCGGTTGCTCGCTCGACCCCAGGAAGAGAATGCCGTCAGGACCCAACAGCCGATGAATGCCCGCCAGCAGTGTCTTGCGCGTCTCATGCGAGAAGTACAGCATCACGTTCCGCAGGAAGATCACGTCGAATCGATCGCCCGCTCGATTGAACGGCAGAACCGGCGCGCAGAGATTGGCCTTGCGAAAGTTGCAGAGTTTGCGAACCTCAGGCTTGATCACCCAGTCCTCGCCCAGGTGATCGAAGTAGCGAACAACGAACCGCGCTGGCAGCCCGCGATTGATCTCGATGCGGTGATAGCTCCCCGCCTGCGCCCGCTCAACAACCTCCGCGCAAAGGTCTGTACCTTCAATGCGAAGCGCCCAATTCACAAGCATGGGAAAATGCTCCTGCATCAGCATTGCAATGCTGTAGCCCTCCTGTCCCGTCGAGCATGCAGCGCTCCAAAAACGCAGGCTGCGCGCGTGTTTGCGCGCCTCAATCAACCTGGGCAGCAGCTCGGTACGCAACAACTCAAAGGGCCGCGTGTCGCGAAAAAAACTTGTCTCGTTGATGGTCATCGCCTCGGCAATCGCACACTCGAGTGCCGTATCTTTTCTCGCGCGCAGATGGCGGACGAGTTCGTCCACGCGGCTCATCCCATGGTTGCGTAGCAGCTTGGTGAGGCGCGTTTCAAAGAGATAGTCGCGCGAAGAATCAAGCACATTCTGCGAATGACCAAAGACAAGTTGACGAAGATAGCCGTAGTCGGCGCTGGTCGCTTGTTCCATCGTAGGTCGCTCCGTCACGACAACCCCAGGCGAACAGGATCACCGGAAAGCTGGCGGACTTCAGTACGCGCGCGACCTGCGATGCGCAGAATTTCAGGAGCGATCACGTCGAGCGGGAGTACCCTGTGAGCCAAACCCGCGCCGACCACTGCGCCAGGCATTCCCCACACCGTGCTTGATGCCTCGTCCTGGGCAAGCACGCTGCCTCCTTGCTCGCGAATCATGCGGCAACCAAGCATTCCATCCGACCCCATCCCGGTGAGCACCACCGCCAAAACACCTGAGCCGTAAACTTTCGCCACAGAACGAAATAAAACATCCACCGCAGGCCGGCAATGATTCTCAAGCGGCCCCTGGCTCAGACGCAGCGAGGGCGGCGCGTTGGGAAGCGAAGCAGCCAGCGCCTCCAAATGCCAGTTGCCGCGCGCGATGTAGATGGTGCCAGCGCTCACCGGATCGCCTTCGGAAGCTTCGCGCACGCGCAGGTTGCAACGGCCGTTAAGGCGCTCGGCGAACAGACGCGTAAACAACTCCGGCATGTGTTGCACGATAAGAATCGGAAGTGGAAAGTTGGAGGGAAGCCCAGGGAGCAGAACATCGAGTGCCGCGGGGCCGCCCGTGGAAACGCCGATGGCAACAACTGCAGGAGTTGAAGAGATCGAAAGCGGCCTGCGCGGCGCGTTCGCGGGCAGCGCAAGTGCAGGAAACGGCGGTGTGCGCGCAACGCGGGGAAAGACCGGCTGCGGCTGCAACAATGATTGGTAGCGCGACTGGCTAGGCGAAGAACTAGTGAGTGCATGAATTCTTGGAATCAGTTCCTGGGCCAGTGTGTGGACCGCGGCCTCGCGGCCGGATTGTCCGGACGGTTTGGTCACGTAATCTGAAGCGCCGCCGGCCAAGGCTTCAATGGTGACCTTTGCTCCGCGTTGCGTAAGCGAACTGCACATGATCACCGGCATCCTGTTCCCCCGTCTCCGCAACTCTCGCAGCGTGGCCAATCCGTCCATCACCGGCATCTCCACATCCAACAGAATCACGTCAGGGTGATTCAGTGCCAGACTGTTCAGCGCCGATGCGCCGTCAGCCGCGGTTCCAGCCACTTCAAGGTTGGCATCCGAGCAAACGACAGTGCGCAACAGGCTGCGCATCACGACCGAGTCGTCCACAATGAGAACGCGGATGCGGCGAGCGGAAGGCATCGCTCAGTCCTCGACCAGGCCGAGCATGGCGAGTTTTTCTTTGAGAGCCTCATCGTCGAATGGTTTCATCAGGTATTCGTCAGCTCCGGCCTCAAGCGCGCGCAGGATGAAGTCGTTCTCGGCCTCGGTGGTCACTATCATCACCTTGATGCCGTTGAAGCCCTCGGCACGCAATTCCTTCAGCATCTCCAGCCCATTCATTACCGGCATGTTCCAGTCCAGCAGCGCAAGATCGAAAATTTGGTCGCCATGCAGCAGGTCCAGTCCGGCCTGTCCGTCGGCCGCCTCCTCGCACTCGACTCCCTTTTCCTGGAGCAGGCCACGCAGATACCCTCTTACGAAGCGGGAATCGTCGACAATGAGCGCACGCATGGTTACCTCCGAGAAGCACAGCTTCTCGCTACTCGCATCCAGCCGCCAGCTAGAGCATTTTCGAAATACACGTAGACTTTTTAAGAGCATTGAAAGGTGGCTTTTTCTTGAGGAAAAAGCCACTTAGCATAGTGCCTTTGGTCTACACCAATTCCGAAAATGCTATAGTCATTGCTGCCTCGCGGCTATCAGGCCTCAATGGTTTTCAACTGCTCTCTCAACTGCCAGGCAAATAACAACGCTAAGAATTGAAGGCCAGAAGCTAACTCGCCTGGGCCTGACTCAAGCGCATTGGGTCGAGCCGCTCCGGATCCAACATGACCAGCAACTTGTCTTTGAGTTTGTACGCGCCGGCAAACAAGGCCTTACGGCGCTGGTCGAGAATTGAAGGGTTGGGTTCGTGGTCAGACGAGGAGACGGTGAGCACCTCTCCCACTGCATCCACCAGCAGGCCGAAGCATCCCCCTGCGGACTCCAGCACCAGGATGTCCTGGGCGCCGTCTTTGGGAGGCAGCGCGAGCAACTGGCGCAGACTCACAGTGGTAAGCACATCGCCACGATAGTGGACCAGTCCGCCCACGTAAGCGGGTGCGAGAGGAACAGGCTGCGGTCGCGCCGAGCCCACGATCTCAAGAATGTGGGTAATGGGCACGCCAAACCATGTCTCAGCCAAGCGCACCGAGCAAACTTCGAGAAGTGCCGACGCCTTTTCATTCCGATGCAATACCGCTGCTGTGCTCATGCCACTGTCTCCGCAATCCGGTTCCATTCGATCGGCGCGTTCTCGCCGGCAGGCAGGGGCTGCACGCCGCCCAGATCCACCACGCCGGTAACGCGCTCGTTGAGCAACGTGACACCGCCGGTACGCTGGCTGGTTCCCGCTTCAAACAAGTCACCGCCAGAAGCCACATCCAGCACGTGCGACACCGCGATGCCCACATGGCGATTGCCTTCGCGGCAGACGACCACAATAATCTGGGCTTCATCGTCGCCTTGTGCAGCACAATCAGCTTGAGCCGCAGCCAGAACTCCACCCGAATCTTCGACCGGCATCAATTGACCCTCAAAGTTGAGCACCGGCCGATAACCGATGTACTCGATGCGCGAGAGCGGGAGTTGTTCGATGCGCAGCACGTCGACCAGCGGCACCGCGGCACGGCGCCCGGCAGCTTCGACCAGCAGATACTCCATACCCTTGGCTGCGCCTGTTCCCTCTTCTTCTCCCGGTGCAAGCGCGATATCTTCATCAGTGGTGATGGTCACCCCGGCTTTCATCGCGATGGCTCCGGGGTCGAGAATCAAGGCCAGATCAGCATTGCCCAGCACCGTTGCGCCGGAGTAGAGGCCAATGTCCTTGAGCACGGCGGAGAGGGGTTTGACGACAATCTCTTCCGGATCGGCGAGCCCGTCGACCACGAGGCCGAAGCGGCGGCCATCGGCGTCCAGCACGGCGATAAAGCTGTCCCGTTCGGAAGTTGAATTACGGCACCCGCCAGGCATCAGCAGCTGGTCAAGAAACACCAGCGGGAGCAGTTTGCCGCGGAGGCGGTAGAGCGGAGCGCCTTCCATCCATTCGATGGCCTTGGCGGCCTGCTCCGGGGGAATGTGGACCAGTTCAGAGAGCGATCCCTGGGGCAGTGCGAAGCTTTGATTCACGCTGCGCACAATGAGGGCGGGAATAATCGCCAGCGTAAGCGGAATGCGCAGCCGCAGCGTCGTTCCCTTGCCGGTGCGGGATTCGATCTCGACCTTGCCGCCAATCTTTTCCACGTTGGTGCGGACGACGTCCATGCCAACGCCGCGTCCGCTGACATTGGTAATAGCAGCGGCAGTAGAGAAGCCGGGCAAAAAGATGAGTTGCAGCAGTTCACGCTCGCCCAGTTGCGCCGCACGCTCGGGCGTAATGACGCCGCGTTCAATAGCCTTCTGCCGCACCTTTTCGACAGCAATGCCGGCGCCATCGTCCGAGACTTCGATGATGACGTGGCTGCCCTCGTGACTGGCGCGCAGTTTGAGCGTTCCCTCGGGATCCTTGCCCGCGGTCTGGCGCACTTCGGGCAGTTCAATGCCGTGATCGAGCGAGTTTCTTACCGCATGCGTAAGCGGATCCTTGATGGCCTCAAGCAGGCTCTTGTCGAGCTCGGTGTCCTGGCCTTCAACCTGGAGGCGGACGCGGCGGCCGAGCGACTGCGAGAGGTCGCGCACAATGCGCGGCATCTTGGAAAAGATGTTCGAGACCGGCTGCATGCGCGCCTTCATGACGCTCTCACGCAGGTCGGCCGTTACCATATCGAGGCGGCGCGACAGCAGGGTCATGTTGGGGTCGGCTGAGGTTGCCTGCAGCACCTGGTTGCGCGTCAACACCAGTTCGCCCACCAGGTTCATCATGCGGTTGAGCAGAATCACGTCGACACGGAGTGAGCTTTCGGCGGCAGTGCCGGCGGTCTGGCCGCGCGGACGGGAGGCATCCGTTTCGGTCTCGACCCCAGACGATTTGGCGGCAGGAGCCGGCGCTGCCTCAGGGGGCTCAGGAGCAGCTTTGGCAGCGACCGGAGCGGCTGGAATTGATTCTGGTTCAGCAGCCATTGACGCGGGCTCAGCAAGCACCAAAGAGGTGGGCCGCGGAGGAGGTGCGGTTGAGATCGAGGAGGCCGATTCCGCTCCGGCCTTCATGCGAACGGGCAGCTTTGCTGGGGTCTGCAGTTCTTCCAGCCGCTCAATCAGGGCGGCGTCCTCGCCGTCGCCTTCGCTGGCCTCGGTCTCAATGGACTTGAGAATCGAACGGAGCCCGTCGAGCAGTTGCAGAAGGCCTGTAATGACGGGACGGTCGGCGTCCAGTTTCCCATCGCGCAGCAGACCAAGCAGGTTTTCACCGCAGTGAGCCAGCTTCTCCAGCCGCTTGAAGCCCAAAAATCCAGTGGTTCCCTTGATCGTGTGCACGGAACGGAATATGTCGCCCAGCAGGGCGGCATCGTGCGGCCGTGCCTCAAGATCCGTCAGGCACCGCTCCATCCGGTCCAGCCCTTCCTGACTCTCGATCAGGAACTCCCTTGTCAATTCATCCATTGGGTCCACTCATCCGGCCGGCCGGGATGCAAGTTCCCTGCGCGGCGAGCACTTAAGGCCTTTATCGGAAAGATGCAGCCCAACTTGAGAAACAGGGGTCACGCGGCAGCGGATCAGGGGTTAACTCGCTTTGCACCGGGAGCATCCTTGATATACAGAAGCAGCAGAAATGCTTTAGCCTCAAGTCTCAGTCCCGATGGAGATCGAAAGCACAATGACCTTGAAGAACAGGCCGGAGTTCGAAACGCTGCTGGAACAGGCGCGCGAGGCCGCTCAAAATTCTTATTCGCCTTACTCAGGTTTCCGGGTGGGCGCAGCGCTTCGGCTGACCAACGGCGAAATTGTGACCGGAGCCAACGTGGAAAACATAAGCTTCGGCCTGACCATCTGCGCGGAACGTTCGGCGCTGGTGAGCGCTGTTTCCCGATTCGGGCCAGAGATTCGGATTGAGGCGGTTGCCGTAGCCAACCTGAACGACAAGGCCAGCCCGCCTTGTGGCGCCTGCCGCCAGATGCTGGCTGAGTTCATATTG
>DASRLI010000316.1:0-2330 GCA_035648535.1 Occallatibacter sp.
GTTGGGTCAACGCCAACGTCGGAGCTGCGGATGGATTGCTCCGGTTGATCATCGTCATCCAAAATATCCGCCATGCCAGAACGCAGCAGGTCGCGATCAGGTTCGGCGGTTGCCCGCGCTGATGGCCGGACAGACCCGAATTTACCCGAACAGCGTTCGGGTTTGTTCGGCGCCGCACAAGCGGCGTTAGACATATTGCGTCGCGAAAAATAACAGGAGACTCGGCCAAGATTGGCCAAGTGGCTACGAAGCTCTGTCGAGCCGGCGCATCGAGCCACTCATTAGTAGTGCCGAGGCAAAACAACGCGGAATGTGGTGCCGCTCTCCGCCGAGCTCGCCATTTCAAGACTCGCGTCGAGCAATTCACATAGGCGTTTCACAATCGAGAGGCCGACCCCTTCGCCGAGCTGCTGATGGGCAGCACGCATCGCCATCGCGCCTCCGGGGGCTGGGACCAACACGTGGGAGATTTTCCCTGCGACAGCGGTGGCCTTCTCGTCCGATTCCCGCGCGCTCGCTGTGGCCTCCTTCAGTCCGACGACCATGGGCGCGCCCGGTCCGGCCAGCATGCCGGGCCCCGTGTCCTTCACCATCACCCACCAGTTATCCTCTTCTATCCCAAAACTCACGGTGACTCCGCCCTGCCCCGTGTATTTGAGTGCGTTCAGCAACAGGTTTTGCAACAAGCGCCGCACCTTGCCGGGATCGCCTTCAACAGAAAGAGCGCTCGGTCCCCTGACCTCCAAGAATAAGCCCCGTCCGTCGGCAACAGGGCGATTGCCATTACCCAACTCGGCCACCAGCACGGCGGCATCGAACTCCCGGATTTCCCGTGTTTCCCGCCCAGCCTCCAGACGCGCCAGCTCCATAAGATCGGTGAGCATGGCGGAGACCGACTGCACTCCCTGTTCCAGCAGCTTCGTAAAATCCGCGCGTTCCCCCGCCGCGATGTCGGGTTCGGCGAGCACTTTTGCCGCCATGGCCACACCATAAACGTTTCCGTTAATATCGTGGACGGCCTCGTGGATGAGCGCGGCTCGCCGGCGCTCGATCTCATTGATGCCGGCCAACGCGCCTTCCAGATCGCTCAGCCGACCCGCCGCCTCTGCTTGTTGCATGCGCTCGTATTGAGCGGTGCTTTCACTGATCGCCTCGTTGACGAGGGTAATCATGTGATGATTCGCCTCCAACAGTGCCTCGCGTTCGAACTCTGCGTGAGTCGCGGCAAACGTTTCAACGGCGTGGAATATGCAGAGCTGAAGGTGCCCCCATTCGTGCATGAGTTCCTGCAACCGATAGCCCTGTTGCCAGCGGTGCAGGCCGTGCTTCACTTCTTCGCGCTTTGTCAGGATGTCCGCCGCGTAATCGGCGGCGCCACCTGGGCGGGCACGCAGCTTCCGTTCAAATGCGTCCAGCACTTGGGGAATATGATCATTGAATTGGCCGCGGGTCAGCGCGCGCATCGTCGTTTGCTTGGGATCGGCGTCGGCCGCTTTCCGCCACGCCTGCAAGATCGTTTCCCGTTGTGTCCCCAAAAAATCGCTGAGGGCGTTGAACTGTTCGCTCCTGGTTTGGGTCATACGTTTCGGGCACTCTAGTGTGCACCAAACCGCTGCCAGCGGAAATGGGGTGTTACCCACACCAACCCGCCAGACGATGCAACTGTGGGCGCAACCGGCAACGGTCTAGCCTGGAGCGCTGGTGCGTTCGGACGTTGCGGGCCAAAATCGATTCCCAACTCTTCCTGCGGACCGCCCTCTCAAAGAAGCCTGAAGAGCTCGCTCGCGAGGAGCTTGCTGCCCTCCGCGACCAAGACCGACTTTCACCCGATCTCGTTTTTCGTGATCCCTATGTCCTCGATTTTCTCGGCCTCAAGAGCCGCTATGCAGAGAAAGACCTTGAGGCCGCCATACTGCGCGAAATGGAAGCGTTCATCTTGGAACTCGGCGTCGGCTTCGCCTTTGTCGAACGGCAGAAGCGCATGACGGTCGGCAGCGTGGATCATTACCTCGACCTCCTATTTTAACACCGCCGCTTGAAACGCCTGGTGGCCATCGACCTCAAGCTCGGCCATCTCGCGCCGGCGGACAAGGGCCAGATGGAGCTTTATCTCGCATGCCTCAAGGAAAACGAGCCAGCCGACGGCGAGGGTTCGCCGCTCGGACTCATCCTCTGCGCCGGAAAGAATGATGAAACGGTTCGACTCCTCGGCCTCGACAACGGGGAAATCCGGGGCGCGGCCTATCTCGCCCAGGCATTGCCGCAAAAAGAACTGGAGCAAAAACTTCACGATGCCGTCCGACTCGCGCGCGAACGGCTCGCGGCGAGCC
>DASRLI010000317.1:0-15682 GCA_035648535.1 Occallatibacter sp.
GGTGAGAGGGAGCAGTTGTGTTTCGTCCAGGCCCGACAGCGAGCGCTGTGTCTCGGGATCGAATTTGCGAATGGTTTCAATCTCGTCGCCGAAGAACTCGATGCGGATTGGGCGATCGTGCTCGGGAGAATAGACGTCGAGAATTCCGCCACGCCTCGTAAACTGGCCCGGCATCTCGACCAGGTCCATCTGCGTGTAGCCCACCGCGGCCAGGTGGCCGGTGAGCACCTCGACGTCCACCTCTTCGCCGCGCCGCAATTGCACGGCCAGCCCGGCGTAATACTCGCGGTCAAAGAGCTTGAGCGCAGCCGACTCCACCGGCGCAATGAGGATGTCTACCGCGCCGGTTACGAGCTTCCACAAAGCTGCAGCTCGCTGCTCCTGGACGTCAGGGTGTGGCGAAAGGTTTTCGAAGGGAAGTACATCGTGAGCCGGGAGGCGTACCACGCGGTTCGGATCCACGGCGCCGGTGAGCTCGCAGCCGGCCTTGAGCATCGGCTCCAGGGCCTCGGCAGCCTTGTTGTCGGCTACAACGACGATGACAGGTTGCTTGGCGGCCCGCGCCATCAACGGAATGTACAGGCATCGAGCTGTCGCAGTCAGCCCGGACACACGTCTCCGCCCCGTACTCAGGCTCAGGTGCCTGACAATACGCTCAAATCCCGAAGAGTGCTCCAGCTCCGCAAAAACCTCGCGGACAAACGGGAGGATCATGAGTCTCTAGTTTAACAGCGTCGGCGCTTGGACGATGGAGAGGTCTGGGAAACGCAGCGCTTGCGACTTTTGCCGCGTCAGTGCGGTTTGCCCGGAAGGACAAAATGCTCTGCGCAGCGCGGCTCGTAGGAGTCTCCGGGCATTTTGACGGGGCTGTCGTAGGGGGCCGGCTTGCCTTCGATGAGGCGCTGCGAGTAGAGTGCGCGGTTCCCGCAACTGCAGTAGGCCATGCACTCGGTAATGCTGCCGCCGTATGCATTTACGAGCCAGGTAAGGTTCAGCATCTCTCCAAAGGGAAGCGCGCGAAAATCGAGATCGAGTCCCGCGATCAGGACATCGTGATTTGCGTCCAGCAGATGGCGCGTGAAAAGGAAGAGTTCCTCCACGAACTGTCCCTCATCGATGGCGATACACTCCACCTTTTTGCCAATCTCTTTTTCTCTCTGGGCGATGGCTTTCAGAACTTCCCACGGGGTCTGCGACTTGAACTCCAACGCGTTCATCTTGCCGTGGCCGTTTGGATTTCGGCTCTCGACTACCCCGGGCCCGCCTTTGGTGTCGTCGCTGGGCTTGAGAACCAGGACATACTGACTCGCATATTGCCGACGCATTTCTGCGCGCCGCAACAACTCCGCGGTCTTGTTGCTTCTCATCGGCCCCAACATCAGCTCCAGTTTCCCTGCCACGTTCGTACCCTTTCGCTCCAGTGAAGAAGCCTATCGGTTCCGGATTTCCATCATATCTCGCTTGAGCCCCGGCTGCGGCGCGGGCGGTTCTGGAAAATGCGTCCTTTAGAAATTCTGTGCGAACGAAGGCCTCGATTGTATTGGAAGGGGATGGGATGGGTAGAATGCAAAGAGCGTCTAGTGCATACCCTGGAGCTTAGCCCACATGACAGAACAACCGCGCATTCTCATCGTCGGCGCTGCCGGACAGGTAGGCCTGGAACTCCAACGCAGCTTTGCAGGCTTCGGTTCCATTGTCGCCGTCGATCTCGAATCCGTCGATCTTGCCGATGAGGGGCAGACCCGCACGCTGGTTCGCCGCGTCCAGCCCAACGTGATTCTGAATGCGGCTGCCTATACAGCCGTCGATCGGGCCGAATCCCAACCCGACGTAGCCATGGCGATCAACGCTACTGCTCCCCGCGTGCTCGCTGAAGAGGCTCGCAGTCTCGATGCATTGCTGGTTCACTATTCCACTGACTATGTGTTCAACGGGCAAAAGCAGGAGCCATGGATTGAGGCCGATGAACCGAACCCGCTGAATGTTTACGGCGAAAGCAAGCTCGCCGGCGAGAAGGCGATTGAGCAAGCCGGCTGCCGCTTCCTCACTTTTCGCACCAGTTGGGTTTACGGCCCGCACGGCAATAACTTTCTGCTTACCATGCTTCGTCTGGCGCGCGAACGCGATCGTCTGTCGATTGTTGACGATCAGTTCGGCTCGCCGACTACCTCGATCGAACTCGCGAATGCAACGCGGACGATTACGGAAGGCGTCCTGGCCGGAAAATTTGGCGCAACCCAGGATTGGGCGGGGCTCTACCACATGACCTGTGGGGACTCCACCACATGGTTTGGCTTTGCGAAGGCAATCTTTGAACGTGCTCCGAATAAGCTGCTGGCGAAGCGGCCCGAACTCACTCCGCTGGCCACAAAGGACTATCCCACGCCCGCCAAGCGGCCCAACAATTCGGTGCTGTCAAACCAAAAGTTATACGACCGCTTCGGTGTCCGCCTCGCATCGTGGCAAAACGCTCTCGACGGCGTGTTCCAGGTTCTCAACTCCGCAAGTACGGAATGAGGAGACTGCGCATGCTCGCCAGATGGGAGCTTGCACGGTCGTGTGAAGATCCGCGGGTGTTGGCTTCGAGGTAATCCACTTCTTGGGAGGCTATCGCTCCCGCCGCTTGCCGCTGCATTTCCGCTTCAAACGGGACTGTGCTGGAATCACTACAATATTTACGCTCGCCATCCGTCCAGGGAAATAGATGGATGAGCCATGAGCGTGATTTCGATGATCGAACAAGACCGTCAAATCGCCGAAGTCATCGCGGAGCAACGGCCGCGGCTGCGCAATTTCATCCGCAGACGAGTGCCGAATCAAGAAGATGTGGATGATCTTCTGCAGGAAGTGTTCTGCGAACTGGTAGAGGCTCATCGCCTGCTGACACCGATTGACTTTGTGACCGGCTGGCTTTTTCGTGTTGCGCGCAATCGTATCACCGATCTTTTTCGCAAGAAGAAGCCGGAAAACTTCAGCGACGTAATGGTGGGAGGCGAAGACGGGGAGTTGTTGGAGATTGAAGATCTGTTGCCCTCGCCCGATGCCGGGCCGGAAGCGCTTTACGTTCGCAGCGTGCTTCTGGATGAGCTGGAACTTGCGCTTGGCGAACTGTCCGACGAGCAGCGTGAGGTCTTTGTGGCCCACGAAATGGAGGGGCGAAGCTTCAAGGAGTTGTCAGCAGAAACCGGGGTGAGCGTGAATACGCTGCTGTCGCGCAAGCGCTACGCAGTGCTTCATCTTCGCCGCCGACTACAAAGCATTCACGACGAGTTTTTGAGGAAGTGAGGAATTTGAAATGAAGAAATGGATCTTTTTTGTGGCCCCGCCGGCGATCGTGCTTCTGGTAGCGATTTGCGGTGAAGTGGTGAAGCATCTGTGGAACTGGCTTGCTCCGACGCTGTTTGGATGGCATCAGATCAGCTTCTGGCAGGCTCTCGGGCTGCTGGTTCTGTGCCGGATTCTGTTTGGAAGCTGGGGCGGCCACGGTCCCAATCCTGGCCGCTCGGCATCGCGCCGGGTAACGGCGGAAGTCTGGGAGCGGATGACGCCCGAGGAGCGCGAGAAGATCCGCGAAAGAAGGGGATGGCGTTGCGGCGGTTTTGGACCGCCGACCAGCGAAACCGGCGAGCCAGCCTGACGCTCCTTAGTTGAGGAAAGGTGGGGCGCTATAGATCCGGCAAATAAATACTGTCTTCGTGCTACCCCACCCTAGCCACAAAGACAAAGACGTGGCGAGGATGGGGCACCCAAAGGTTGTTGGTATTTATTTGCCGAAGCAATAATTGGGAACAGCCCTGCAGGATGCACGTACAGATTGGCGGCCATTATTAGACGTCTCCAATCGAGCCGTGTCAAAAGGCGCAGGTTCTGAAACAGGCACTGCGGTAGCAATGCTTCAGGGGCAAAGCCAACTCAAAGCGATGCCTTAATAAATCCTGCTGGCGACCACTTGGGTCCCAGTCGAATTGGAATCGATACTTGTGGAGCGCAGCAGTATTTCGAAGAAGCGGAGTGAGCCATCCGAGCGGGTCGCCTGCCGTAGAATTGGCGCGATTGCCGCTGGGTGAAAGAGCGTTTCGGCAGATGCCTGGGTTCCGGCAACATCCAGCCCTTGTAAAAGCAGCAGACGCCCGCTGCCGCCCAGATTGGGCACAAATGCAATCAACGCGTATGTCTCGTGCGCCGGCTCGTTCCAGTGGCTTACGTAGGAAGCCGCCTCTCCCTGTTGCGGTTTCATATTGACGATGGTTGCGCTGCGCATGCCCTGGCGATAGACGATACGGAAGTTTGTGCTGCTCTCCGCAATTGACGCCCACGGATTGCTGCCTACTGAACCAATGAGAATCGCGCTGGCGTTCTTGAGATCGTCAAGCCGCAAGTCGCGTGGGAAGCGGAGGAAGGTCCGCTCCTGATTAAACTCCGGCAGATGCGCCAAAGCAGCCACGGTCTGGAAGTCTACAAAGCTGGTGAAATGTTGCGAGCGCAGATCGTCGGCGCTGTGCGCATCGACTCCCGCCAGCGGCAGTTCCAGGTATTTGCCCTTGATGTAGTCGGCGAGCTGCAGAGGCCGTCGCGAAAGATCTTCGAGAAGATTGAAGCCTGCGTCTGCCGGGACGATGTAGGTGTTCACCTGACCGTCGAACAGCGATGTCCAAAGCGCATGGGCTGGTTCAGGAGGATGCGGTTGCGGTGCGTGTACGCGCGTGGAGATCAACAAGGTGATCCAGACTAGCGCCGCGCTGTATGCGGCTATAGCTGCTGCTGCTATCAGCCGGCGTCTCCACCGGCGCCGTAGAGGAGCGGTTGGTTCGGCGCCAAGCGTTTCCGCGGGTTGGGCGTGAATGCTTACGGATACCGGGAGACTGCGCATCTCTGCGGCAGGGTGGTGCTCTGAGGCCGGAACAAAAACGGGAACGTATCCCCCCAGAGGGATATCGATTTGCAGGGTTTCTGAACTTCCTTCGCCAGCAAAGGATTCAGCCAGGCGTTTGCGCAACTGGCGTGCGTAGTTGCGGACAATGTTGTCCTCAATGGTGCTGTAGCCGGGCCGACGGTCAAAGACAAGAACGCCTATCTGATGCTCGGTAATGTCTTTTTCCCGGCCTTCGAGGGTTTCGGCAACCACAAACAGAAGGAATCGGGTGAGTAAGGGGGAGCGGGCAAAGTGAGAGCCGGAGACGACCCGTTGGGCCAGCCTCCAGCGCGGATCGTCCTGTAGCCAGTGAGGCAATGTCTCCTGAGGAAGAAGCGCCTTTTGCACTTGCCGAATGGCATTCGATCGTTCCATGACGGTCACCTTCAATCGAGCGTGTGAGGGCGAACATTCCCATTTCGAAGATAAGGAAATTGGATGAATTGGCGATGAATGCAAGCGGGAACGCCAGTCAACCGGGCAAGTTTAGCAACAATTTATGTAAGTGGCAAGCAGTTTTAAATCAATGCAATACGAGAAGAGGTCACCAGTGTATACACGTCACTCACGTAGGGTAAACCCTTTCGCCCTCATGGAAAGTGCTCTACGGTCTGTCAGGTTGCGATCAGAAGCACCATCCATGGAGCATTTCCCCTAATCGAAATCGCTCCAATTGACAGCACAAAGTGGAATCAAGAGTGCATAGCAGAGTTGCGGGCAAATGGGATTCCAGAAATACGTGATGCGCGGGGTCTACGTCCACATGCAGCAGGTAGCCACTGCGGATGTTCATCGGGCAACGGGCAATGTTGAATCGGGGGCCCCGGTGAGCCAGCTAATGCTGGTTTTAAGATTCAACATTTTATCCCTAATGAATATCGCATGCGGGGGCAAATATTCCTTGATGGGTAAGCACTAGCGTGGATATGGGCCGCGTGTACTGCTTGCGCTACCAGCGTGATAGCCAAGCATAACTCAGCGAGTTTGAATCGCCAGAGTCAACGTCGTCTGAAACAGGACGGCAAACAAAGAAACGGTGTCAAAAATCGGAGGCCATATGTTGAAACGTCAGTGGATGTCCAGTCTCTTGTGTGCGGTATGGATTATGGTCCTGTTCTCGGCAGGGGCATTTGCTCAGTCCGATAAGGGGACTATTGGCGGGTTCATCAAGGACGCATCGGGAGCTGTGGTGCCGGGTGCGAGGGTTGTTCTGACCAACGAGGCAACGGGTGAGGCTTATCAGGCGACCGCGGATACGCAGGGCCATTACACCGTTACCAATTTGACTGCGGGCGACTATAGCCTGACGGCGGAAGTAAAAGGCTTTAAGAAATATGTCAGCTCGCATAACACGCTGGGTGCGAACACTACGCTGGACTTGGACGCACCCATGACCATCGGCGCAATGACTGAAGAGGTAACCGTATCGGCAACCGCCGAGGTGCTGCAGACGGAGTCAGGTGCGGTGCAGGCTGAGATTACGGGCAAGCAGGTCAGCGATCAGGAACTCAATGGGCGCAATCCGCTCTACATGGGTTCGCTGGTTCCCGGGTTGCGCAGCGGCTCGACGCTGGGCGACTTCAATTTTGCGATTGGCGGCGGTACTCCATTCCAGATCAATGGTTCTCGCGCGCAGGATACTCTTGTGACCTTTGATGGGGCTCCGGCCGTTCGAACCCGTGGTAGCGGCGCCATCATCGGTGTCGCGAGCGTGGATGCTACTGAAGAGATGCAGGTCATCAATACGGATTACCAGGCGGAGTATGGCGACGCCGCGGGCGGCCAGATGCGCGTTGTAACGAAGAGTGGAACCAGGGACTTTCATGGTTCCGCCTATGAATATCTGCGCAATTCGGCAATGAATGCCAATACCTGGGTTCGCAATCAGTCTGCTTCGACGCGATTCGCTTCGCCATTCCGCTACAACAACTTTGGCTTTACATTTGGCGGACCAGTCTGGATTCCGAAGGTGGGTATGGACAGGTTCCGGAACAAGTTCTTTTTCTTTGTGAACGAAGACTGGATTCGCTATCGCTTCTCTGATACGCAGCAGCAGGCCGTTCCTACAGTGAAAATGCGCACGGGGGACTTCAGTGAATTCCTGAGTTCCAATCCGTGGCTTTCCGGTGTTCACCAGCTTTACGATCCGGCGACGTGCCCGGCGGTCGGAAATGC
The DNA here is from genome assembly GCA_035648535.1 of Occallatibacter sp. GTDB lineage: Bacteria > Acidobacteriota > Terriglobia > Terriglobales > Acidobacteriaceae > Telmatobacter. The sequence goes on from DASRLI010000317.1 coordinate 7,088, forward strand.
CGGCTGCGTGGCGTTTACGGGCAATGTCATTCCCAAGGGCCGGCTCAGCACGAACGGCATAGCAATTATGAATGCGTATCCGGCCCCCACACCCGGATATCTTTCGGGAGCTAACAACTGGATAGCCCAGGCCTCGCACCCCATCAACCAGCGGAAGAGCGTCATCAATGTCGATTGGGTAATCAACGACCAGCACAAGTTGGAGTTCCGCCGCCAGAACGCGACCTACAACGAGTATCAGCCGTTTGATCAGGGTTCAGGTTTGACCGGGAAGTACTTCATCCGTCCAAACCAGACCAACGTATTGGCGTGGACCTGGACGATTTCGCCGACGATGATTAACGAGGCTCGTACGACGCTCAGCCTCGATAATGTCTATATTCCTGTGAATACGGCCCTTGCCGGATTCAACCGGTCATCGCTGGGAATCACCTTTCCGTATATATTCCCGGCAGCCCAAAAAGCCCAGCCCAATAAGATACCCACCGCTTCGGTTCAAGACAGCTTCTACAGCCTGGCTGGTGGTCCTTACCCCTCGCACTCGTCTGGTCCCATCTTGACGGCGTCGGATAGTTTTACGAAGGTGTGGGGGAGTCACGCGCTCAAGGGCGGCTACTACCTCAATATTTCCGGAGAGAACGACAACGACCAGATCAACGTTGCCACCGTTCCCGGAGGCGCGAGCAACCAGAACGGCACGTTTTTCTTTACGGATAACCGCACCGGATTAGGCGCCACGACGGGCGTTAGTATGGCTAATCTGGCCATGGGCATCGCCGATAGCTATGCCGAAATCGGACAGAAGTCCTATACCTATTGGCATGGCCTGATGGACGAGATCTTTGTGCAGGATTCGTGGAAGGTAAACAGCAAGTTTCATATTGACTATGGCGTGCGTATTTCCATCCTGGAACCTTACACGCCAGCGTGGGGAAATGCAGATTACTTCGATCCTGCATCCTACAATCCGGCCAACGCACCCACGGTGAATCCGTCAACTGGCAACGTGACGCTTGGGACCGGCAATCCTTACAACGGCATTGTGATCCCTGGCTATTCCTCCTTCCCGAGTTCAGCGGCCCAGCACGGTGTGCTCGGTGCTGAAGCCAACCCCACTGACTGCGACGGTTCTTCGTGCGCTGCTCTGTTTGCTCCTAGCATGAAGAAAGGTTATGTCAACACCTCGCACAACTACCAGCCGCGAATTGGTATTGCTTATCAGTTAGCGCCAAAGACAGTGGTTCGCGCAGGCGTGGGCAACTTTGCTACCCGCATGGGCCTGCTGGACAACGTCTTCCCGGGCGGCAACGCGCCCTTTCAGCCAGCCGTTACGGTCAATCCAGCGGCTGGCGTGAATGACATGGTCGACAACCCTGGAAGCAGCCTGACCACCGGTATTGCTGCTCCTCTCCAGATCACTAGCCTGAAGCAGAACTTGCAGTCTCCGCAACGATGGAACTGGAACGCCACGGTTCAGCAAGAGCTCCCCTGGAAATCGGTGGTGTCAGTTGCCTATGTCGGTGGCCGCGGTCTTTACAACTGGCGCGCCATAGACATCAATCAACCGACAGTTGGAGCCTTGTCCCAAAATCCCGGCAAAAACCCAAACTACCTGCGTCCGTATCGTGGGTATGCAGCGATCCAGCAAGAGCAGAGCAACGGAAGTTCGCGGTACAACTCATTCCAGTTGGCATGGAATCGTCCGTTCCAGAATGGCGTGATGCTGGGTCTGGCATATACGCTTGCGAAGAGCATGGATAACAGTTCCAACTATCGCGATATTCTTCCCGATTCCTATGACACCAGCGGTCTGTGGGGTCCTTCGGAATACGATACGCGCAACGCCCTCGTGATCAATTTCCTCTACGCATTGCCGTTCTTCAAGAACCAGAATGAGCTTGCGGGCAAACTTGTGGGCGGCTGGCAGTTGAGCGGTAATTTTCAATTCCAAAGCGGTGTGCCGTGCGGGATCGGAGCAAACAGTGACCCGGCTAGCGTTGGCGAGTTTGGAAGCTTTGGGTGCGGCAGTGAAGGCCAGTTCTACACTATGAACGGAAATCCACAGTTGACGAAGCAATTTGCCGGATACCCAGGCCTGACCGGCAAGTGGTTCAAAACAACCAATGGAGATGGCTCGCCCATCTTTACGGCGGCACCTGCAAACACCTTCGTCCACCAGACGAATGTTCGTGACTCCATCTATCAACCGGGATTCCAGAACTGGAATCTCAATATGAAGAAGTCGTTTCCGATCAATGAGAGGACTGGCTTCGAGTTCAAGGTTGATGCCTATAACTTCATCAATCACCCCAACTGGGCCGGCCCGAGTTTGAACCCGACGGCAGGCACATTTGGCCAGGTTACCGCAAAAACCACCAGCAACCCTCGTAACTTGCAGGCGGGACTGAGCTACCGGTTCTAGGTTGGCAAGGCTAAAGCAAACCCCATGCGTTTGCCGGACGCATGGGGTTTATTCTTATGGCAGGCAATTCAAACCTGAGCCCTCCGTGCGGTATCGGAGCGGTAGGACGTCTCCCAATGACACGATTTTCGCGCTTGCTGGCTGCGACCAGAATGTGCTGCTATCTGCTTCGATGGAGCAGCCTTGTGGCGGCGATTGCCGCTTGTTCATTACCCGTTGCAGCGCAGACGATGAAGGCGCCGGATATTACCCAGACTCCGACATTGTATGTAGTGCCATACGCGCATCTCGATACGCAGTGGCGGTGGGAGTTTCCGCAGTCGATCAGCGAGTTTCTGCTAAAGACGATGCGAGTGAACTTCGACTACATGGACAAATATCCGCATTACGTCTTCAACTGGTCGGGAGCCAACCGGTACCGCCTGATGAAGGAGTACTACCCAGCCGATTACGCGCGAATGCAACAGTATGCCGCCAAAGGACAGTGGTTTCCGGCAGGGTCGTCGGTGGAGGAAGGGGACGTGAACCTTCCCAGCGCGGAAGGTATTTTCCGCCAGATTCTGTATGGCAATAATTACTTTCGCAACGACTTTGGCAAGGCAAGCGCCGAATATATGCTGCCTGACTGCTTTGGCTTTCCCGCGTCGCTGCCAAGTATTCTGGCGCACTCTGGCGTCAAGGGATTCTCGACACAAAAGTTGAACGCGCAGTGGCAACCAGCACCCAAGGTCGGGGGACCGGGCTCACCGGAAGAGACTCCAGAGGGCATTCCTTTCAATGTTGGGATGTGGTTTGGTCCAGACGGGAAGGGGGTCATTGCTGCGTTAAACCCTGGTGGGTATGGAAGCAATGTATATGTTGACCTGAGCCAGGAGCCCACCGGTCCGCTCTCGGCGTCGGCGCCACAACTGACGAGCGAGGAGAATGCACGGTTGACTCCAGAGCAGCAGCGTTCCATTGTGATGCGGCAGCGGGCACTGGAACAGAACTGGGTGAAGCGCATTGATATCGATGGCAAGGCGACGGGCATCTTTGCTGATTACCACTATGTAGGAACGGGAGACATCGGAGGTGCGACCCAGGAATCGACGGTCAAGCTTCTGGAAGCCATCGTCACGAAGAGTGAGACGACACTGCCGTCCCCTCCGAGCACGCTGTTCGCGATGGGGCAGACGCCGACTGCTACAGCATCCAACTCTCCCGCAGTAAGGGTTGGACTGGGTCCAGTGCATGTGATTGAGTCTGCGGCAGACCAGATGTTTAACGACATTACGCCGTCGATGGCTTCGCGATTGCCGCAATACAAGGGTGATCTGGAACTGATCAATCACTCCGCGGGTTCACTGACTTCGCAGGCGTATCACAAACGCTGGATCATCAAGAATGAACTGCTGGCGGACGCAGCAGAGAAGGCCTCGCTTGCGGCTGCGTGGATGGGAGGTCGCGCCTATCCTCAGCAGCGACTGAATGATGCCTGGATGTTGGAGCTTGCCGGGCATTTTCACGATACTGGCGCTGGTACGGCCACGCCACGCGCATACCAGTTCGCGTGGAACGACGATGTGATCGTGTCGAATCAGTTTGCAGGGGTCTTGACCGATGCGAGTGAGGCGATTGCTTCCGGGCTCAACACACAAGTGAGTGGAATTCCGATCGTGGTGTTCAACCCGCTGAATATCGAAAGAGAAGATGTGGTTGAAGCGCACGTGGAATTTCCGAATGGGACGCCCAAGGAGGTTCGGGTCGTCGATCACGAGGGTAAGGAAGTAGCGGCGCAGTTTGAGGATGGCAAGGTTCTTTTTGTGGCGAGGGCCCCGTCGGTTGGGTATTCGGTCTACGGAGTTCTCCCCGCTGAGGCGGCAAAGGGACACTCCGGACTGAAAGTAACGGATACGTCGCTGGAAAATGATCGTTATCGCGTGCAGGTAAATGCGAACGGCGACGTGGCGAGCATCTTCGACAAGAGCTTGAAAAAGGAGTTGCTGTCAGCTCCGATTCGGCTCGCAATCACGAGCGATACGCCGAAGGTCTACCCCGCGTGGAATATGGATTTTGAGCAGGAGCAGGCCGCACCACGTGCGTATGTGGATGGGGCTGTCCGGGTACGGATCAAGGAGAATGGTCCGGTACGCGTCTCGCTTGAGGTGACGCGCGAGGCGGAAGGTTCGAAGTTTGTTCAGACTGTCAGCCTCTCGGCTGGGGATGCGGGCAACCGAGTGGAGTTTGCCAATGCGATTGACTGGAGAACGCTGGCGGCAAATCTCAAGGCGACTTTTCCTCTGAGTGCGAGCAATCCAAATGCAACGTATAACTGGGAGATCGGAACCATTCAGCGATCGACTGCACAGGAGCGTCAGTTTGAGGTTGCGTCGCATCGCTGGATCGATCTGGCCGACAAAGGCGGCAGCTTCGGGACGACCATTTTGACGGACTGCAAGAATGGATCCGACAAACCGGACGACAATACGCTGCGGTTGACGCTGCTGCGCACGCCGGGCATCACGCCTTCGACCAATGGAAGGCCCACGACGTACACGGATCAGGCGAATCAGGATTGGGGCCACCACGAGTTTTCTTTTGGACTGGTTGGTCATACCGGCAGTTGGCAGCAATCTCAAACGGATTGGCAGGCGTATCGGTTGAACGACCCGCTGATTGCGTTTCAGACGACGAAGCATGCGGGCGAACTGGGTGGAAGCTTCTCACTGGTCCATCTGAGCAATTCACGGATTCGCGTGCTCGCGCTGAAGAAGGCTGAAGCAAGCGACGAGGTAGTTGTGCGCATGGTTGAGCTTGATGGTAAGCCGGCCGAGAATGTCAGGGTTTCGTTTGCGGGGCCGGTTGCAGCGGCTCGCGAGATGAATGCTCAAGAGCAGCCGGTCGGGTCGGCGCACGTCAGTGGGGGTGAGCTTGTGACTTCGTTCACGGCGTATCAACCGAGGACGTTTGCGGTCCGTCTTGGCGCGCCCAGCTCCAAGTTGGAGTCGACGCACTCTCAGCCGGTCGCCCTGCAATACGACCTTGCTGTGGCGAGCAATGACGACACCAAGGCAGTTGGTGGCGGCTTCGATGGCACCGGCAATGCGATGCCCGCGGAGATGCTGCCTGCGACGATCAACTATCACGATGTGGAGTTCAAGCTGGAGCCAGCAAAGACGGGAGTGCCAAACGCAGTTGTTGCGAAGGGACAGACAATTGCCCTGCCTGCGGGGCGCTTCAATCGCATCTATGTGCTTGCCGCTGCGACAGGCGGCGACCAGGCGGGTTCCTTCCTGGTCGGTACGAAGAAAGTTGAGTTGAATATCCAGGATTGGAGCGGATTTGTCGGTCAGTGGGATACGCGCATCTGGAATATTCCAGCGGAGCGTGACTGGGCAATCTCAGCAAATCACGCGGCGTGGCCTCCTGTGGATGAGGCGGAGCGGGAACAGCGTCCGATCATACCGCGCTATCCGGAAGACTATGTGGGCTTGAAGGCGGGATATGTAAAGACTGCGAGCCTGGCTTGGTATGCTTCGCATCATCATACGGCTTCCGGATTGAATCAGCCTTATGAGTACTCCTATCTGTTCGCGTATCCGATTGAGGTAGGTGGAGACGCGAAGTCGATTACGCTCCCGTCAAACGATAAGATTCGCATTCTTGCTATTTCGACCGCTGAGGAGAATCCGTCGATCGTAGCCGTCCAACCGCTGTATGACACGCTGGGCCGCACAGAGTCTCCACAGGAGATGGAAGGTAAGTCTCGATGAACAGCAAAAGCTCCAGTCTGCGGGCTTGTGCGTTGATTGTTACGCTTGCTTTGGGGACACGCATGAAGGCGGGATCGGTTGAATAATTTTCAGACTATGTAAGGATTTCTGATTATGACCGAGCAGCGATTCCGCCCCGTGAGATTAGTCATTTCCGCGACGTTCATTTTGACTTTGCTTTCATTTGCTGATGTATCTGGGATTGGACAGCAGGCTGCCACCGCGACTCAGTCCTCTGTCCCCGACTTGGTTTTACAAGGTGTGGTGGTTGGCTCCCAAAACCAAACGTACATTCAAGTGCCGTTCAACGTGCCTAACGGCACCGAGCGGGTAACGGTGAATTTCAGCTACACCGGCAAGGAGGAGCATACCGCGCTTGATCTTGGGTTGCTTGACACAGCGCAGCTGCGCTGCTGGAGCGGCGGAAATAAGTCTATGCTTTCGATTGGGCTTTCGGATGCTACCCCCTCGTGCCTTCCTGGGCCGATCCCTGCTGGTTTGTGGAACGTATTGATCGGCGTGCCCAATATCCGCTCAAAGGCGCAATCGCACTACACGGTGCAGGTGTATTTTTCGCCTGGCGGTGCGGTCGCGCGCGAGCCTGCGACATTGAGGTTGCAAGTGCGCGTTGGTCCGGCGTGGTTCCGCGGCGATCTCCATCTGCACACCGGACATAGCGATGGGCAGTGCACAAGTCAAACGGGAAAGATGGTTCCGTGTCCTGTTTTCTTTACCGTTGATGCCGCAGCGCGTCGCGGGCTCGACTTTATCGCGATCACCGATCACAATGCGACCTCGCAGTACGATGCGATGCGCGAGCTGGAACCTTACTTCGACAAGGTGCTCCTGATTCCAGGGCGCGAGATTACGACCTTTCACGGTCACATCAACTTTCTTGGCACGACTGATTTTCTTGATTTCCGACTTGGGAGCAGCCAGGTCCCCGACATGAACACCTTATTGCGCAATGCTGCTCGTGTCGGTGCGCTTACCTCGATCAATCACCCCTCTGCTCCGAGTGGTGAGATCTGCATGGGCTGTGGATGGACGCCAACCTCAGGTGTTGATATGAGGCTGCTAACGGCTGTAGAGGCGGTAAACGGCGGTAGTGTGAAGTCCGGTATCTCCGACGTTCCGTTTTGGAATAGGGAGCTGGACATGGGCTGTCGGCTCACGGGGATTGGCGGCAGCGACAATCACCGACCAATGCAGCCGCTGGACCAACAAGGATCGATCGGTAGCCCGACAACTGTTGTATTTGCCACCGAGCTTTCGACGCCTGCGATTCTTGCGGGGATTCGCGCCGGACACGTATTTATTGATCTTGTTGGGACACGCGATAGGGTTCTCGAAGAGACCGCGCACTTTGGAAATCAAGTTTTCCACGCGGGAGATACTCTCGAAGCGTCAAAGGGCGAACATGTAGATTTTTCCTTGAGGGTGGCCGCTGCGGTCGGCGGGAAGATTCGTTGGCGGGAGGATGGGGAAGAAGTTGTTCAGACTGCTTCGAATGAGGTCTCATCCACCGATCAGACTTTTCTCCGGTCGTGGGTAAGTGATGGCAACCGTCATTGGTTTCGTGCGGAGGTGGTCGGCGCCGATGGAAAGCTCTGGCTGCTGGGCAATCCCATCTACGTCAACTGGACCATCTCTAACCTATGCAGTAACCGATGACTTAAAGCCGACTGGACACAATCAGTTCTTTTTCTTGCATTTACTCCCTCAGGCGCGTAGGCAATAAGTACAGGCGGATCATTTGGCAGGCATAAATATATTGGAAGCAATAGTTTCAAGTTATGGTGGAGGCGGCGGGAGTCGAACCATTCATGCCATTGAAAACAGGCGAGTTGCTGATTCTGGATGGACAGAAAGGACCAAAATGCCCACAATGCCAAATCGACTGTACGTTTATTGTACGGAGGAGAAGGAGCAACGTGGCCCGGGATGAGTGGTCGACTTCCGTTGCGATGGTGTCTCCAGGGTGAGTGTTCCTTTGTTGCAGCGAATGAGTCGCCAAACATAAACAACCTGTCTTGTTTCCTGGTCGATTGTGCCCCGCCCCCAATGAATCCTCACAATGAGTGACCGCCCCATTCGGCTTCGTGACGGTTATAGACGGTCCCGCGTACCTTAGGTACGCCTCGCTCTTCCTCAAGCCCAAGTTCAGCTGCGGCATAACTGCCCGACTGGTTTCCCTGGTTGGTGCTCGTGGGGGGGGCGTGGTTTTGTCTCAAAGGCGTTACTGCTGCTAGTTTTTGTGTATGCATCCGGTGTTGCTCGCTCCCGTTCTGACTCCCCATGGACACCTCCTGCTGGCACAGCAGGACGACGCCCTTGCGCTCGACGCGGGGGTAGCGCAGCGCTTGCAGGCAGCGTTTGCGCGCGGCGCGGGCCATGGACTTCTGCAACTCGGAGCCAGCG
>DASRLI010000318.1:0-2744 GCA_035648535.1 Occallatibacter sp.
TTTAGGCTATTTCACATGTAAAACTGGCTTTATGCTGCGCCCACTGAGGCTCATTCTTGTTCTCTTTTCTCGACTCTTTCACTCACGCCGCGATCTGCTCTTGGAAAACCTGCCCCTGCGGCAACAGCTTGGAGTTCTGCAACGAAGGCGTCCTCAACGTAAGCGTCCTGAGTTCCCCTCTGGCATGAGCTCTGGTTTGAGGACGACGATGTCGTCATGGTTGATGAACTGGAAGCGGGAACTGGGCGCCGCCCTCGCAGATTCCGCACGGTGTCGGAGAAGCGGCGGATAGCGGAGCTGACGTTTGAGCCTGGTGCGAGTGTGGCGAGTTTCTGGAACTTCGAGTCGGCTGCAGCGGCCATAGTCTTGGGCAAAGTGGTCGATTCTGACGATCGATTCTCTGACCCCCTTGAAGATTCTGCGGCGGATGGCCTGTCGAGAGGTAAGTCCAAGTCAGATCTTGACCTGGTTGAGCCGTGACGAGCAATTTGGCGTGACGAGAAGATGGAGGCGTGGCCGGACAGCCGGCAAGGTACACACCTTTGCATAACTGTGGATTTCCAACCCGAAATCTCCCAGCCACTTTAGTGCAAGAAATCGATCAGCAGTTCTGCGGACAAACGAATGCATATCCTTCATGCTTTAGAGGCTTCCTGCATTCCGTAGCATTCCACCATCGATAAAATGAGTACTGCCCGTAATATACGCGGCGTCATCCGAAGCAAGATAAACCGCTAGTTGCGCCACTTCTTCAGGCTTGCCCCATCGTCCCATAGGAATTTCCGCCAGTATCCGATCATTCAATTTGGCGTCGCTTTCAACATCTTTGTCGATCGGGGTATAGATAGCGCCAGGGCCAATATTATTCACCGTAATTTGATGTGGGGCCAGTTCGACAGCGATGGTGCGCATCAACATGCGAAGGCCGCCTTTTGATGCGCAATAAGGAGCGTTGGTCGGCATGGGAAGATCCTCATGGATCGAAGAGATATTGATGATGCGGCCGCTGCCGCCTTGCACTATCATCTGCTTCGCCGCAGCTTGAGAGCATAGGAACGGTCCGGTCAGATTGACTGCCATGATCTTCTGCCATTCTTCCAGCGGGTAGTCGACAAAGGCAAACTTCTTCTCGATTCCGGCATTGTTCACAAAGATATCAAGCTTGCCGAAAGCGGCAACTGTCTGGTGAATCAAGGCGTTCACCTGTTCTGGAATGGAGATGTCCGCCTCGATGCCTAGGGATTTCCCCTCCATCGCATCGATCCTGGCGATCGTGTCCTTCGAGATGGACGCATTGCCGACATAATCAATGACCACAGCTGCGCCTTCTTGGGCGAACGCAATTGCAATCGCTTGGCCGATTCCCGTTCCTGCGCCCGTCACGATGGCAGTTTTCCCCTGCAAACGCATACTTCACCTCAAGACGTTATGCTATTCCATCGACGGATGAAACTCGCAACGAGCCCCCCACGGTATCAGTCGCAGACTGGATAGAGCAAAATTAGCCACTTCTGCTCAGCTCCGCATCTTAGAGTGCATACAGATGAGGTTCAAGGATGCAGGCAGTTGCAGGAATAGAAGCGTTTGGAAATCCTTCACTGACGATCATTGCCAACGCGATACGAATTGCTGACCATCTATTGGCGGATCGCCTCAAGTGAAAGATCACATGGAGCGTTTGATGTGCAGGTTCAAGTATCACGACATCGAACTCGGCCCGAATCTTCAATACAATTGGTGAATGGATAAAGGTGCTGAGCAAGATCCGAGGGTATATTTCGCTGCCGAGAGAACCTTCCTAGCCTGGATTCGCACGGGACTTGGCTTGATCGGTATAGGATTTGCGGTCAGCCGCTTCGGCCTGTTCTTTCGGCAACTGAGCGCAAGCGAATCACGCCTTCCCACTCGCGCTACGGGCCTATCCGTCTGGTCTGGGGTAACGCTGGTGGGCTTGGGCGTAATCGTCATCCTTAGTTCCGTCCTGCGGCACTTTCAATTGATCCGCGAGTTAAAATCGGGAACCTGGACACCGGGACGCGTGTCGAGGGATGCCGTAGTGCTGGGATTGCTCTTGGCTGGTGCTGGGATCGGCATGTGTGTGTATTTGGTTTTCGTGCACTAGAGACATCTGCCCATTGCGAAACCGAATCCAGTTTTGGTTCAATGTAACTCGCGATCCGTATCCTGTTCCAGGATCGCTGTATTCCGGATCAGAGGAAGCGGATACACATCGTCGCTGTAGGAAACGCCATGCGCACTCCGCCAATGGATTCCGGCAATGACGTGGTGATGGCGGCAACGATGCCGCCTGTGGGCCGATAGATCATAGCTCGCAACGTGATAAGCGACCGCTCAATGACATCGCGATACTTCCCCTTATACTTGAGGCGATGGGCCCAACGACGCCAGCGTTGATCGCAACCATAGAAGGCCTGTTCGACATCGATCTTTCGGGGATTTGGCCTATAGGAGTTTCCATAGGCCAGCGAGAAACTTACTCGATCGCCTCGTCTTACCGTAAAATCGGCAACCGTCTTCAAATTTTCTCCATGCATTGCAACGGTGGCCCGGAGAACGGCCAGGTTGGGCCCGGCAATGGCGCGGACCCCGGTTGAGGCCAACCGGATTCTGGACCACCTCAGGGTCCTATTTAAGTTCGCCATGGGGTCGAAATGGATCAAGGAGAACCCAGCCATCGGCATCGCCGCATTCCATGAAGATCAACGCGAGGCATTCCTCTCCGT
>DASRLI010000319.1:0-2633 GCA_035648535.1 Occallatibacter sp.
CCTGACAAGCCGATCACGATCATGCCCCAGAAAACCGCCCAGTAATCAAACTTCTCCCAATACGCATAGCGGTCGAACTGCGGCTTCGGTCCCAGGCCAACCATCCACCGCAGGTGTCCAAACAGATCCTTGGCATCCTTCCAGTTGGCCACCATTGAATTCGATCCCCAGAAGATGCCCTTCTCGCGATGCACCAGCCCGCGCGTAAACACATCCTTCACATGGATAAGAAATGCCACGGACAGCACTACTGCGCAGAGCTTGTGAAAAAAGAGAATCGCTCCGAACCCGCCCACGCCCTTGGCCAGTCCGCGCGCCCAGATGCTCTCGCTGAACCGCAGCGGCAAACCCGTTCCTGCCAGCCCAAGGAAAGTGGTGAACAGCACCGCGTGCATATATCTCTGCGCGCGCGTGAAGCGCATGAAAAACCGCCCCGCCGCGCCACCCTGGTTTGTGCTCTTCACTGCCGCTTGTTCCAAATCAGGCATCCTTCCCTCCATCGGTGTGCTTATTTTTGATCTGGTTGTAGCGCGAGCGGAACAGCCACAGCAGAGTGTGAATCATGAAGAATGTAAGCGTGCCGGCCAGCAGAATATTCATGAACAGCCGTACAAAGTAGAGCGCAGGATTCAGCTTGCGATCGTGCGCGTTGGCATGCGGCTGATACTGCACGAAGCTCAGGTTCGCGCCCGCATGACATCCGCCGCATGTCTTCACCAGGTTGGCCTTGTTGATCGGCGAGCGCGGATCGGAAGCAGGAAGAATCTCGTGCGCTCCGTGGCAATCCCAGCAGCGCGCCGTCTCGACGTAGCCGCCCAGTGAGCCCAACTGCGAGTGAAAGGTATCCCGGTAAGTCGATAGCTTGTCGGTGTGGCACGATCCGCAAATCGGCGTCGATTGCATACGGAACGCCGCTTCGGTCGGCTGCAGAATCGCATGCGCCGTGTGGCAGTCGGTGCATACCGGCGCCTTCAGATTGCCGCCGGCCACGGCCTTTCCGTGCGCGCCGCCCATGTAGTCGTCATTGATCTTCGCGTGGCAGGTTCCGCACGTCTTGGGAATGTTTGCCTTGTATGTCGGACTCTCCGGATCTTTGTGGCTCAGGATGTGATGCGATCCATGGCAGCTCTGGCAGTTCGCCGCCACCAGCAGGCCTTCCTTGCTCAGCGCGAACCCGTGAATCGAGTCCACATACAGTGGATACACACTCGGAAGACCGTGTTTCTTCGCCATGCCCTCGGTGCCGTGACAGTTGCCGCAGGTCTTTGGAACATTCAGCGGATACACGGCTGACCGCGAATCGCTCTTCGGAAAAATGGTGTGCGCGTTTCCGTGGCAACTGGTGCATGGATGCTCTTTGGAGTCCGCATGCACGCTGCTCGACAGGCCGGTTGCCTCGTCCGCGTGGCAGCTCTTGCACTCGACCTTAGCCATCTGCTCTGGATGCGGATATTCCTTGATGTTGATGTGGCAATCGCCGCATTTCAGGCTGCCGTGGATGCTGTCCGCGAACTTCTTTCCGTCCACAGTGACGCTGTGCCCCGCGGCATCCTGCAAGCTCTGGTCGCTGTGGCACGCAAGGCAATCCGTCTGGGCATGGAGCCCGCTTGAACCCGTCGCCAGCAACAGCATGACAACTCCGGCAGCCAAAACTCCGCTGCGCACATAGAGCTTCACCCGGCCCGCAGCCCGACCCGCCGGCAATACCATTGAGAACCCTCTTGACCCTGCGGCTTCGCCCATCCTGCCGTCTTCTTTCTCCTGGAAGGAGGGATCCCCCGGCCTTCCCGGCTTGCCTGTCACAAAATCTGCCCCTGCAACTTTAACTGCTTCTCAAAAGCCTCTTTTGCTGGGGTTCGCACCTCTGAGGTGATGCTTTTGAGAAAAAACACGCAGTGATAGGGATCACAACTGCAATCGCCGAGAAATTGCGCCTTCTTTTTCCGGTCCGGAATCGCCCAATCCCGATCGGATTGAGCGGCAATCTCTTACGGCGCAGACTGCGCGCGTGGACCCGCGCCGCGCCGGCCCGCCAATCGCACTTTTTTCCGTTCCGCGCGCCTCCTTCCGTCCACAGGTCAAAGTGATGTGGGTCACATGCCGGGCCATGCCCCGTAGAGCACAATATGGGCGCTGCTTGAGGATCAAAATTATGGCCACCGTTGCGGTACCTGAGACAAAAACCATGCTCACTCTCCCTGGTGACGCGGTACGTCAGATCCAGTGGCGCTTCGCCGACCGTTTCGATCTGCAAATGCTCGTCCAGTCGGCTCGAACCGTAGCTCGCGGAACCGTAGCGCGCCTCGTCGCCGCCGGAGAACGCAACACCCACGAGTGGACCCCCGCCAAGAACGCAATGCTCGAAGCCTTCGACCGCTCCGGCATTACCGCCGCTTTCATGGAACCGGAAGAGGGCGGCTTCATCGCCGGCCCCAAAAACCTCGCCTTGTCGCTGGCCGCATTCGAGCTCGCCTGGGTAGACGGCGGCGCGGCCACTGCCAGCCTGGCCAGCTTTCTCGCCCTCGCGCCCATCCACGAGCGCGGCACCCAGGAGCAGGTAACCCGCTACAAGACCCTCGCCGCCCCCCCGCAAGCAGGTGAAGACCGCAAGCCCTGGCGCGGCGCCTTCGCCC
>DASRLI010000320.1:0-4791 GCA_035648535.1 Occallatibacter sp.
GGAAAAACCGCTCGAATTCCGCCGCGTCCAGATCCGCCAGCCGAAGCCGAAGGTGCTGGTCCAAACGGGTGACTGGACGTTGCGCGTTCATTATTCTTGCATTTGTGTATCTGTGATACATAGAAGCCATGATATGGCCCATGTCAACGTCGTTCCCCGTCCTGCCGAACTGGCGCGCATCCGCGAGGGTCTCGCCCATTGGCCCGTAACCGTCCTCTTCGGCCCCCGCCAGGTTGGCAAGACGACGCTGGTCGAATCTTTCGCCAGTTCCCCCGACAACTATTTCGACTTACACCAGCCCGTCGACCGGGTGCGCCTGGAGGAAAGCAATTTTCGGATTCTCGACGGACTAGATGGTATCGTAGTCATCGACGAGGCGCAGGAAATGCCCGCCCTGTTCGAGAAACTCCGGGCGCTCGCCGATCGCCGGGATCGTCAGACCCGATTTATCCTCACAGGTAGCGTCTCCCCGAAAATCTCGGACGCCTCTGCCGAAAGCCTCACCGGTCGAGTCCGACGCCTGTCGTTAAGCGGATTCTCGCTAGCCGAGATTGGCTCCGAAAATTGGGAGAAGCTATGGCTGCGCGGCGGCTTCCCTGACGCCTATACCAAAGAACTCGACGAAGTAGCGATGGAGGTCCGCCAGCAATATCTAGCTAATGTCCTGACGCGTGACCTGCCTGCTCTGACGGAAATCAAGCTCACCGGCGAACAGGTCTTCCGCCTATTCCGCCTCATTGCCCACCACCATGGCCAGTATTGGAATCATACGGAAATCGCCAGCGTTCTCGGGGTTAATACGCGCACAGTTCAGCGCTATGTCGAATTGTTCAAGGCGGTTTACCTTGTGCGCGAGCTATCACCATATTTTGAAAATTTCGGCAAGCGTTTGCGCAAAGCTCCCAAGCTTTACATTCGCGACACTGGCCTCCTGCACGCCCTACTCAACCTCCGCGATCGATCCGAACTCTATAATTCTCCGCGTTACGGGGCCTCATGGGAGGGATTCGGCATCGAGCAACTGGTGTCGCTCCTGCAGTTGCCTGAAGAACAGTGCTACACCTGGTCTGTGCAGGGCGGCGCCGAGGTTGATCTTGTGCTGACGCTTTCCGGGGGTTTAGTCGGCGTGGAATTCAAGGCCGGCGATGCACCCAGAAAAACACGCTCCATGACTGCAGCCGTTGATACCCTGAAACTAAGGAAGCTCTTTATCGTATATCCCGGAACGAAGGATTACGTGATCGATGAAGTGGTTGAAGCAATCGGCATTACGAACCTGCCAAAACTTGTGAAATTACTGGGGGGAATTGTTGGCACCTCTACCCGTTAGTGAGCCCACAATCGATATTCTCGCCGATTCGAGGCCCGGATATAGGCCGATTGAGGTGAGGAAAAGGAGGGCTCTCAGCAAGTTGTGAGCGGCGGTGCCAAGAGGGTCCGATTCTGGCGGTTTAGAGAGGGACCGTCTTCTTCGCTGGATTTCCTTCCGGTCTGAGTCGCTAGCCCGACGGCAGTCGAAGCGGATTGGACTGGTCTATAATGGCACTGCGTCATGATTTGGTGAGGCGGCTCGGTCGGTGGCCGTCAAAGCAAACGCCGATGGCGTGGGGGCCATCGGCGGCGAGGACGCAGCGTGTGAAGGGAGGCTATTTCAGGCGGCGGCCTCCGCGTGGCCTTTCATGCGGTAGCTTTTGCCTTCGATGACGACGGTGTCGGCCCGGTGCAAGACGCGGTCGAGGATGGCGCTGGTGAGGCCGGAATCGTTATTGAAGATTTCGGACCAGCGCTTGTACTCCAGGTTGGTGGTGAGGACCAGCGAGCCTTGTTCGTAGCGCTGGCTGATGAGTTGGAAGACGAGATCAGCGCCGACCTTGTCGAGCGGCATGTATCCAAGCTCATCACACACCAAAATGCTTGGCGCCAGGTACCGGCGGAACTCGGTGCGGAGCCGGTGGGCGGCCTTGGCGGCCACCAGCCGGTTGAGCGCGTCGATTGCGCTGGTATACAGCACAGTGTGGCCGTGCTGGCAGGCGTGGTAGCCGAGGGCCAGGGCCAAGTGGCTTTTTCCGGTGCCACAACGTCCCATAAAGATGACGTTGGATTTCTGGGTGACGAAGCCCAACCGGAAGATATTCCGCACCTGGGCCTCGTTGATCTTCTTGGGCCAGTCCCATTCGTAACTGTCGAGGGTCTTGACCGCGCAGAAGCGTGCGGCCTGGATGCGCCGCTCGGCCGCCCGGTGCTGGCGGAGCTGGTATTCGCCGTCGAGCAGGCGTTCGAGGTACTCGACGTGAGTCCAGCGCTTGGCGGCCGCCTGTTGCGCGAGGGCGTCGTAGTTTTCGGCGACGTGCGTGAGTTTGAGGTAGCCCAGGTGAGTGGGCAGGCAGGAGGGGTCCGGAGCATTCATGATTGAGGTTCTGGTTTGGTTTGATCGTAGAGCGAGAGGTCGGGCGGCGGCAGTTGGATTTCCAACTGGTCGCTCGGCCGGGTCAGGTGCAGCGCGCCGGCTTCGGGCACGAAGCGCTGCCGTTGTTCCAAGAGGTTGGCCACATATTCACACGAAAAAGCTCCCAGTTGGTGCGCGTCCTCCAGGACGCGGCCGACGCTCTCCTCGCCGTAAATTTCGCTGAGGGCGACGATCTTCTGGACGTGGTGGGCGCTGTTGAGCCGGCGCTCGGCCAGTTGGTCAAGATAGCTCTGCGCCCGTCCGGACAGCCGCAGGAACCGCAGCAGCAGCGCTTGCTGCTGGGCCTTTTTTCTCTGGTGCACCAGTTCTCGGACGTGATCGGGCTGTTCAAAGTCCCGCTGCCGCTCGTAACAGCGCACGTGCTCGGCAACGAAGCCCTCGCCGTCGAACAGCCGCAGGCGATCGGCATAGAGTTTCAAGGTCAAGAGCTTCGAGGCATACCGGGCCGGCACGGAGTACCGGTTGGTGTCGACGACGACCCGGCAGCGCGCGGTGACCAGCGCCGTGCGTACCACCCCCGTGTCATAGGGCAACGCCGGCAGCGGCCGCAGCCGCTCCTTTTCCTCGGCAAACAGTTCCACGGGCGCGCGCTTGGTTTCGCCGTGGATGCGCACGTTGGCGATGGCGTCGAGCCAGAGCCGGGCGGCCGGACCGATGGCGGCAAAGTCGGCGCGCTCCAGCCCGGCGAGGAAACTGCTTTTCACATAGCCCACCCCCGATTCCACGCGCCCTTTTTCGTTCGGTTTTCTCGGCCCGCAGGGCTTAATTTTGAAGCCGCAGTGATTGGCGAAGTCCAGATACCGGGGATTGAGGATCGGAGGCCCGCCCACCGGATGCGACAGAACCGCGGTCTTACAGTTATCGACCATCACTTCGGTGGGCAACCGTCCGCCAAAGTATTCGAAGGCGTGCTGGTGACACGCGAGCCACTGTTCCTGGCTCTGGCCCAGCGTAAATTCGACATAGGCCCGCCGCGAGTGGCACAGCACCATCACGAAAAAACTCAGGGCCCGCCGCGTATTGCCCACCCGGATCGACCCAGCCGAGCCCCAGTCCGCCTGTGCACATTGGCCCGGAGCGAAGTGCAGGGTTAAAAAGGCCGGAGCGCGCTTCGGCCGCACCGACCTGACGTATTCCTTCAGGATCGTATAGCCGCCGCTATACCCCTGCTCCCGCAGCCGCGGCAAGAGCTGCGCCGCCGTGTACGGATGCGATTCCAATAAACCCATCACCGTGCCTTTGAAGCCATCCAGTTTGCTCGGCCGGCGGACTTGGCCGCCACTGCCGGCGCGGGGGCCAAAGTTCTTCCGGTGGATCCAGCGCCGCACCGTCTTGCGGTTCATGCTCAGTTTGCGCGCGATCTGGCGCACGCCCAGGTGCTCCACCTCGTGCGCGTGCACAATCTTGCAATACATTTCGTAGTCGATCATGGCCGCGCTCCTTTCTCCGCTCGCGCGCCCGGCTCCGCGGCGGCCGCCCACTCACCATCCAGGGAGAGCACCTGGTACAGCGGATCCTCGTAGGCGATCACGCCCGCAGCCAGCAACTGCCGCCGCGCGGCCGCCACTTCGTCCGCGCGCAACGCCAGGAGCCGCCCAACAGAAACGTCGGAGTAATAACTCAAGCCGTGCTCGTCGCCGGCGGTGACGAGCACCAGGTAAAGCGCCCACGCTTCGGCGGGGACGCGCATCAGATAGCGCTGGCGAACGAGCCGGTGGTCCACCCAGGAAAAACTGGGCGGAGTCCGGCGCACACGTTCAGCGCAGAGGATTCGTTTTTGGATCAGCATCATAGGAGGGGGCTTCGCCCATCAGGGCTTGCCCACGAGCTACGAACCGATTGGCCATCGCGGCGATGTCCTCTGCGTAAGACAGATCTCCGAGATGCGCGATAAGTCCCATCATCAGAGGCACTTGCACTCGGGAGAGATCTTGTAAGACCGGCGAGACGTCTTGGTTTACATCCTTCTGCTTGGCAGAGGCTTCCGTAATCAAGAGATCTCGTAAGACAACCGCCCGCTTCTTCGCTCGCCCCTTCCAGTAGCCCGGATGCGCCTTTTGCCACGCTCTCGCCCGCG
This sequence comes from Occallatibacter sp., assembly GCA_035648535.1. GTDB lineage: Bacteria > Acidobacteriota > Terriglobia > Terriglobales > Acidobacteriaceae > Telmatobacter. The sequence continues at coordinate 4,545 of DASRLI010000320.1, forward strand.
CCGCGTTTTTCGCATTGGCCCGGTCGTAACCCACGTTCTCCGGCTTCGCTCGCCATAGGCCCTGGCTCGCCCTCTTGCTCGCCCGTCGGCACGTGAGCTTCGCGCAGTAACACTGATGGTGCCGATTGCGCGGGTCCGGGCGAAACGGCTCATTACAGTGCAAACACTTATAGCTTCCCGCGGGGTACATTGCCCGCCTTCTTGATGCCCCCGCCGCCGCCCCTCAACCCTTGCACCCGATCACGCC
>DASRLI010000321.1:0-20796 GCA_035648535.1 Occallatibacter sp.
TTGATGCTTGACCAATAAAAGCCGGAACGGTCGCCCCAGACAACCATTTCCGCACTGACCGTGTGGGGTATCCCACACCCTTGCTAGTCGAGGTAACTACTCAGGTTAGATTATGCAAGGGAACCGAGTCTCTAAATACCACAAACAGGGGGGGGACGCGCGTCCCCCTAAGGTAACCTCAATCGAATCTAAACGGTCCGAATTGTGGTTACCTCGAGAGATTAGCGCTCAATCCCGGCAAAACGGCCGCTTCCAGCCTCTCGATAGCCACCAGAAAATCCCGCATGATTTCGGGGCTGGCCGTCACGTTGTCCGCGTGCAGCAGCATCACAATATCTCGCTCCGCTGCTTCCCTTAAAAGCCATTCAATCGGATACTTCTTTGTATCCCGCCAATGCGGTTCCAGCCAGAATGCCGAAGGAAAATACAGCAGACCGCTCTCCTGCGCCGGCCGCAGTTCCGGATCCTCTAGATTGCCAAGAAAGTACTTCATCCCGGCCTCTCTGCCCCAGGGAAGATATCTCTCCGGCTCATAGGGCGCAAAGTGATTCCGCCCCAGGCGAAGACGCCCCGATCCATGCTTGGAGAACGCCACCACCCGGCGCCCCACTTCCTTCTCGAGACACCGAAGCTCCTCGCCGAATGTCTCAGCCGAACGCGAATTCTCCAAATGAAGGCCAAACTGATGCCCTCCTGCCTCCATCAGTTCGCACACGTCCGGCGTTGGATAAGTGCACTTCCGAAAAAACACATAGGCCGATTTTCCATTCGCTCTCAGAATGCGGAGAATCGTCTTCAACTCGTCCAGGTAACGCAGCCAGTTCATCCGCGGCAGCCGGTAGTCCGAGCTCAGGCGGCTGGCAACATGGCGTACGATTCCCTCTTTTCCGTAAGGGCGATCTACGTCAATTCGCACAATCAGCGCCATGCACCAGTCCCTCTTATTCTCAGGCTCGCGTAAGTCCTTCTTCCCGCATCCTACGCCGCTGCCACAGGCTTCGCAGTGGGCTCGTCGTCAACCACTTTGAACAACTCCTCTTTGAGCGTGTCCCAACTGAAATTCTTCGCAAACTCTGCGCTGTTCCGCGCCAGCTCCGCTCTCTTCCCGGGGTCCGCATAGAGTCGGCAAATGCATTCGGCCAATTCGTCCACGTCCCCAGGTTCGTAATACTCCAACTGGTCCTCTCTGAAGTAGTACTGGATGGCCAGCAGCCGTGGCACAATCACCGGGATACCGAGATGCACATATTCCAGCAGCTTCACCGGAAGCATGTAGTCCGTCGCAACATCGCGTCGATTCGGAATGATTCCCACGGACGCGCCCTGAATCATCTGCGCGATCGACTCCACGCGAAACATCTTCCTGCAGAAATCAATCCTGTCTTCCACGCCTGAACCCTTGATCTGCGCCTCAAGTTCCTCTCCTGCATCGCCGTCACCATAGATCTCGAACCGCGCGCCCGGACATGAATCCGCGGCCTTTGCAAACGCCCGCACCGCCAGATCAAGTCCCAGGCGCCGTGCAATGGTTCCGTGATAAACGACCCGGAATGTGCCCTCGGTTTTCCGCGCCAAGCCCTCACTCCGAAAAACCAGCGGATCGGGAACATTGGGCAACACAGTAATCTTTTCAAGCGGTGCTCCACGCTTGCACAGCACATCCCTGTGCGGATGATGGACGCAGATCACCTTGTCCGCGAACCGGATGCTGAACTGTTCTTGAAACGCGAGCAATCTAATCAGCGGATGCTTCTCAGAGATTCCAAACTTCGACATATAAAGTTCCGGCATCATGTCGTGGATGTTCAGAACAATCCGAGCCCCGAAGCGTTTCGGGATAAGCCCCACCAGCACAAGCAAATCGGGCATGGTATGCACGTAGATAACGTCGTACCGCTCACGCCAAGAAAGACGCACCAGTGTCAGCGTGGCCGCGCATAGAAATCTCAAGTAGGCGAATCCATAGCTCAGGCCGCCGCCCCCGCGATATCTCTGCTGACGAACGCGAAACACTCTCACGCCCTGAACAGTCTCCATCTTGGGCCGATCTTTTTCGTTGAGAGCGATGAAATCGACTCGATCTCCCCTCCGCACCAATGTCTCCGCCTCCCGCCTCGGTCGGGCATCGGAGAGATAGTTCGTATAAGCGACCATGCAGATCTTCTTCATCGGAGGCGCAGCCGTTTCTTTCCTTAAAGACCCTTGAACAAATCCTGTTCCAGCAAACAGCTTGGCTGCGCTGTTCAGGCGAGAGCCAGCGGATTCAGCCGTCCGCCTGGGCGCTGCAGTTCCTGCGCAGCCAGTTCCGCCTTCCGCGCTTCATTCGATCCCTTCACCACTTGGAGAAACTCAGATGGGAAGCGCTGCTGAAGCAGGTCGATATTGGGCATCACGCAGTGTCCACCGATGAAACCGGGTTGGAACAATACATTGGGAAGATACGCGATCTCGCGAAAGAACTTTCCAACCTCCACATAATCCGCACTCACCGTCTCTGAGAAGCGATTCATCTCCTGCGCCCATGCAATCAACAAACCAAAATAAGTAGTCTCCAGCAGCTTCGCCAGTTCCAGCGCCTCCGGCGTAGACATTGCTTCCGACTGCAGCCCGGCTGCTTTAAAGTGCTCCTGCACCCGCTCGGTGGCCTGCGCATCGGTGCCGGCTACGAACTTCACGTATGTATAAAGTTCATCCATCATCTTCGTGTGCTTGCCGCGAATAGGGCTGTAAACACAAGGAATTGCGATTTCCATTTCGATCGAACGGGTAGTGCCGGGCACCGCGGTACTGTTGATCACAATCACTTGCGGAGTGTACTTGCGTGCATAGCCAACCACTGCACTTTGGAATTGATTCGAATCGATGAACGGAAAGCAGATATGCATAATACCGACAGGCCTTTCTATAGATGCAGGTTCTATGTCTATCCCAATCGTACCCGGCTCTTGTTTTTTCAGGATTGCATACAGCGGCTTTCCTACCTCGCCTAGACCAACCACCAGCGTGACTGCCTCTTCTTTACTACTCATCTAATCTCCCCGTCCAATCCATGTCGAACTGCATACTCATGCATAACCAAATCTGCGGCAGCCTTATTGTCCGGTGTAATCCGCGCGGCCGGAGCGTTCGTTCCGTAACAACTGCGTGCATCGAAGACGAGCGGCCCGCCTGCCCCTCCGTCCGAGCCTCTCATCACCCGAAGATAGCATGCCTGTGCTGGATTTCCGTAGCTGTGCCCGCCAGGCCCAACTCCTCCACTTACATCCGGCCCCATTGCTGGAAACGGCATCGATCCCCACCACGCAGGTTTCCCATTTAGGTACAACGACGCCGGCAATTCATGAGTAACTCCGGAGGTCCAATTGATCGATCCTCCGATATTGTTGTAGTTCCCGTGCATGAAATTGGACGAGGAAGTTCCAGCGCGATGACAAGGAACAACTCCCCCGCCGCAGCCCGTTCCAGCACCATCGTCGCTCGTTTTCCCATATCCAAAAGACCAGCCATAAGCAGCCGCATCGTAGCTGCGCACCGAAGGATATTCAATCGACTCTCGCTGTTCCAACCTGCTGCTATACCCCTTCAAGTCCTGCATCTGTACCGATCCCACGACGTTCCCAACAAAGTTGCTGGCCGTTCCCAGGTAGGACATTTCAATAGCGCGCGCAGCCTGAAATCCGTAATGACCATCGGCCCCAGAGCATTTGACAGTTCCTCGTCCGCTCATCGGGCTGCAAATCCGGTTCGTGCCCACAACCCAGTTCCGATATGCCGTTGTATGGCTCGAAGTCCCCCAGACAGAATCCTGTGAAATCTGAGTTAGCACATTTCCCTCGAGCAAATTGAATTGCGGATGCGCCCCGTGAAAGTCAATTCCGCCAATGTCGAGATCGGTAGCGCCGCTGTCAAACTCTCCCATCGTGTAGTTATAAGAGACCACGTTGCCAGCAGCCCCCCATTCCAACATCACGGCTACATGAGTGCGCTCAATAATGTTGTTCTCCACCAGGCTGGCGCTGGTCTTGAATGCAATTTGAATATCGGAGTCATGAGCCCCGGGAGTGTGTACGAATGCATTCGAGAAATAGCTGTCGCGTATCTCGTCGTGAAATCCCCAATACATTTCAACGTGATCACCATCGGTATAATTCGATTCCACGCCCTTGATCCAGCAGTATGCACACTCTGACATGCCGAAGTTCGCAGCATAGCCAGTATTGTTGGCATACACCTGAAGGTCCTCAACTCCCGCATAGCTAGCTGACATGCTGAAAGGAACCGCAACAGGCGCATTTGTATGGGCGCCGTAAAGTCCCGGAACAATAGTGATTGTCCTGCCGCTTATCTCCTTGACTGCGACAATCTGCCCGCGAGCAAGACTTCCATCCTTCGTCCAATCGCCGTCACACCAGTTGCAGTTCCCTCCGCTGCCGGCGCTCGACACATAAGTCCGATTATTGACTTCCGCAATCGCAAGATACATGCCAACCCTGACGCCAGTCGTGTCGCTGACCTCTATCCTGGTAGACCCAACAGTTGTTCCACTAGTAATTCTGAGCGGCTTGAAGGCAACCGACCCCGCACCCATGCTGATCCCATACCCGCCACCCGTACCCGTCGCATTCAGGATCGTCGCGCTTGCCCCTGCGCCCCGCAATGTCACGTTCGAAGGAACATGCACCGTCCCCGTGATGGAATAAGTGCCCGCCGCCAGGTAGACAACTTCGCCACTCGGACACGTTGCTAGCGCTGCGTTGATCTCAGAGAGTGTGGCCGATTGCGTCAGACCCGCACACTTAGTCACGCGCAGCGGAATCCCGCCCACTCCCGCGCTCGACCAGTCAATAGCTTGATTTGAACTCAGAATTTGAGCCCACGGCTGAGCCTGGCCGTAACAAGCAAACACCAGCAGCATCAACGGCAGGATTAGTACCTTACCGGTCTTGCTCTCTGAGCGATCTGAGCCGGAAGAACTGTCAGCACGCGCGCTTGAAGTCATCTCGCGCAGCAGACCAACGAGTCTCCGCAACGGCCCAAGCCCGCGATAAAGCATGATGATGGCACTGAGATACAGCCCCAGAAAACAAAGCGAGAGAAATACAACCCGAAGCGCCGCTCCCCTCACGCCGGCCGCTTCCGTTAGAAACGCTCGGCTAGATAGGAGAAGATAACTCGCCACACCTGCTACCAGGGAGGCAACAATATATCTCCAAACTGCCACGAATATTGGTCCGACTCCAAGCCCAATTGGCCTACCCGCATACCACATCGCAGGAACAGTTAGAATCCAGAACGATACGCACCACGCCACCGCAATTCCCTGAGGTCCCCAGTGAAGCCCCGCAATAAACAGCAGGATAGTTACACTCCACTCGACTAATCCCCAGCGAAACCAGCGATCTGCCCTCCCGATCGAAAGGTGTACCCATCCGTGGGTGCCATAAAGAACCATGATTCCGATTCCAGGCGCGAAAAACGTAAATATCTGACCCGCCGGCTCCCAACCGGGCCCAAGCAACACGCGAATCAGATCCTTGCCCACCAATGTGAGATCGCCCGCAATCCCCATGCCTAGAAAGGCCATCACCGCCATGGCGCCGAGCAGATAGCGCCGATATTGCGCGCCGTCCTCTCGCACGCGACTCAACGCAGATACCGCCACCACTGATGTAGACGCGACAAGTTGCGTTGCGGAAAGAGAAAAGAGATCGTATGCCTTCTTATAGAATCCGAGCGCTGGCGCTCCAAAGCGCCAACCAACGAGCAGGTTATCGGTGTTACGAGCGAAGTAGTTAATGCTGAATCGCCCGTAAGTGTACATTGCATACTTCAACATTGCGCCCGTGGCCGCCTCATACCGTGGGTGCCTTGGCACCCATCGGCACATGAACCAGGCACCGACGGCGGTACTTAGTGGCAGCGCACATATGCCTAACACCAGCGCCCAGTATCCCCAGCCGGCCCAACCAAAGAGGATAGACACAACAACCGACACTGCCCTTGCAACAATGTCATTCTTCGCAACCGCCGAGAAAAGCATCGCTCGCTTCAGCAGAGCGACGTGTATGACCGAGACGCTGGTCACAAAGATCGACACAGAAACCCCGACCGCAATGGATGCCACCAATGCTTCGCCATAGAACTTCGCCAGCAATGAACCCGCTGCCGCAAATCCTCCGGTAAGCAACAAGCCGCCGCCCACAGTGAACCAAAAGAGATTACTAGCCAGCGTGTGATCAATCCGCTCGCGCTGTATCAGCGCTTCAGTGATTCCATTTACTCCAAAGTTCGATAGCAACAGGCTAAACGTTGTCACCATCGCAACCAGCCCGAAGTCGCGCGGTGTCAACAGACGCGCCAGCGCAACTGTCGCGACCAACTGGATCGCTAATCCAACATTTCCGGAGAAGATCGTCATCCCGGCGCCTCTTACCGCAAGACGCCTGAGCGAATCTCCCCCCCTGGGAACAGAGGGTACAAAGGCGCCATTTGCATCAAAGGGCTTCAATCAATCTCCGATCCCGCCAACGCCTTCTAAGTCCTTCTAAGTGCCCCTGATAATAAGGAACAATTGACAATGCATTCCTTTGCGCCATCAACGATAAGTCCGGCTCATTGAAGAATGCGGATTTGCTTCTGGTGGCTGGCCCGCATCCAGAACGATCCCCGAGTTCCTTTTTGTTCTTCGGGATGCAAGCCACAGGAACACCCGGCAAGCGCAAAGAGAAACGCAAACCAGATGGGAGTGAGCATCCTGAAACCTGCTTCCGTCAAACTGAAGATCAACGCCGCCGTAAGGAATGCCAATCGCAATCTACCCTCCCGCGGGTCGCTGCGGAATGCGGCGATGGCATCGCGATATCCCACAACAATCAGCCAGCCAAGCAGTAGCAGACCAATCCATCCCAAATTCAGGTAGAGCTCAATGTACCCATTGTGAGCCTCCTGGATTCCTTGCACGCTCATATTCCATACGGTCTCAAGGCGGCTGCCAAGCCAGAAGCTTTCAAAGCCTCTTCCCACCAAAGGATTTGTGTGCAGAGACAGAACAGCCTTCCAGATTGTTGTCCGGCCAGTCAGGGTTGCATTTCTTCCCAGCGTGTGGACCAGAGTCCCAAACGTGTCAATAAACAGTGCAAATACTGGCATCGCTATAGCAGTCCAGACAATGACGTGCACGCTGCTGCGCCGGCGAGCAACCCATCGCTGCGAGATCAACACCATGACCGATCCCGCTATAACAAAGCAACCAAGTGAGGTCATGGAGTCGGCAGTCACAATCAACCACATTGCGGTCCCAATCATTACTCCATTTGCAATCAAATGCCCTCTCCGCTGCGGCATGGTGCGCTCAAGATATGCATTCATAAATGACCACAACGACGCCAGCCCGAATACCATGGAGATCATTCCGAGCAGGTTCTTGAAGGTAGTTACCCCAAAGTACATTGTCGTCAGATCTCCTGGGTTAGAAGCACTCCCCAGGTCCGGATAACATTTGATCAAAAGCACAGAAAGCGGTAACAACACAAACGTAGCTCGCGCGAACAACCGTTTTATCGCTGCCAACGGGTACGGATCTGTAAGCACAACCATGATCATCACTAAGTCCCCAACCGACTTACTCCATCGCTTAAGTGCAATAAAGGAATAGTCCGACCAGGCAATGCTGAGTGCGCAGTAGACAAAGAACAGCAGGAGCGGCAAGTTCCTCTGCATGAATCTCTTGACCAGGCGCGATCTGAAATTCAGAACTAATACTCCCCCGACAATCAGGATCCCGTATACGGCTGCGTCAAGCGGACTTCCCTCTGTGTACTGTTGCGCCAGGGAGACAGCCGGAGACAAATGAAGCCAGGTAGACACTGCGCGTGACCCAATGATCAGCAACCACACGGTGGGAATCCAAAGCGCCTTCGAAGCCGGCTCTCTCGCATCACGGTCGAGGACAAACGGCCAGGCCATGGCAGCGATGCAAACGAGATTGCCCATCAGTTGAGTCATATTCAATCGATAAACAGCCTATGAAAATGTTCAAGCGTAAGAATCTTGTGAATCGCGGTTGTGTAGTTGTGATTCCCCTTGAGGTGTCCTTTGACTATACTTTCGAGAACATCGCGCTCCAAGTACGGCCGTGACAGTGTTCGTGAGTCAAGCAACATCTCACGGATGTAGTTGGCAAGCGCATCCCTGTACCAGACGCGAAAATGATTGAACTTATGCCGGCCGAGAAATAACCGTTCCAGGTGAAGCGGTGCCACCGAGTGATCAATACGAGCCAACGCTTGCGGCATCCCGTAATCATAGGCGTACTCCGCTTTGAAGCTGAACCCTAAATTCGCACGCCGTATGGCCGCAGCCCACCCGGTCAGGCCGCCCCCCAACCCGCGATCTGTACGTATCCGGCGCAGTTCTGGATTGCCGTCTGCAATGAGGCGCAGCGACACGTCGTCGCTTGTCACCGCCGACTGCGGCGCACGGAAGACGGTTCTTACAACATCATTGTCCAGGAATGGCGAGCGAATCGAAAGTTGGCTCTGCTCCAGGCAGAGAAGGCCATAGTGGTGCCAAGGTGCCTGGCGAAACAGCGCAAACGAAAGCGGGTGCCCCTGAACGTATCCACAATATTTTTCCCTCGCGCGCTTGATATGTTGAGTGAAATTAGAATGAAACAAACCCGGCACCGGATCGACAGGCTTGAACGCACGAACTCGCCGAAGCACCTCTCCACCATAATTCCCCGTAAGCCGCACCGGCGCAATTCTCGCGGCACGCTCGTTCACATATAAATCGGGAGCGTGCTTTACTTCGACACACCCGTCCGTAAGGAAGACGGCGCGTTCGGAATAGTGCGGGAATTGCGCCAGACACTCCTCGCCGACCGGTATAACCTCATGTTCCTGCCCGCATGCCTGTGCGACCTGTCGCGCGACCCTAACGTCCTGAGACTCGCGATACATTCCCCCAAAGGAGTAGCACGGAAGCGACCCCGGTGCGGCCCTGCACCACGACATGATCATTCTTGAATCCAGGCCGCCTGTGAGGGATACACCAACACGCTCCGGGCCACCCAGATATCGAGGCAGACTTTCAGAGAAGACTTCGCGCAACTGTTGATAGTATGGTTCGGGCTCAAGCGGAGATTGCTCTTCCCACTCTTTAGGTTCGAAATACGTGCCTTTTTGTTCGATAGACGCCCGGCGAAAACTCCAGGACGAGGCTGGAGGCAACACACGAATGTCTTTGAATAATGTGCGGTTTCCTAACGTGCATCCGCAGGAAACGAACTCCGCCAAACCATCAGGATCGATCGATCTCACTTCCCGGCGGACGGCCAGAATAGCCTTCGCCTCTGCCGCGAAGTAAAAGGCCTCCTTTGTCTCGTAGTAGTAAACCCGATGCATCCCAAATCGGTCGTTAAACAGATTGACTGTCCCATTCCGCTTATCGGCCAGCACACCGTGGAACCTTCCGTTCAGGCACTTAGGAAAACTCGGATCGTTCTCGGCGAGTTGGACAAGATACGAGAACTCCTCGCCGTCACCAGCGTCGCCGCGCCGCCTAAGGCGCAGCGCCCTACCGCGCTCTGAAACGTCCTCGCCTGAAAATGCCAGCACAAGATCGCCCTGCGCATCCTTGAAAGGCATGCAACCCGCCAAGGGTCCACCGCGTTCTACCCAACCCACATAGAGGCCCAGCGACTCCTCGCTCCATGTCCCACTTACATAGGAAGTCTCATGGCGAAGCGCCGCAACCATCCGAAGCAATTCCGCTTCGGCGCGTTCTCGCGGCATCCTGGTAATAAGACCGACAAGCCCTGGCATAGTTTCTCGTCGCTTTCTAAGAAGCTTCCCCGGTAGACTGAACTGTGCGGCTGTACCAGTTTTTGCGAAGATCGCGAAGTCTGCCTGCGATGGGCTCAGGAATGCGCTCTACCAGTCGGTGATGGAACCCCAAACGGAGCGCCACTTTGCCAAAGCGTGTCAGCGGAACGTAGTAGCGCGGGATGTCGACCCGTTGAAATCCATTCCGCTTTTTGAAATCGCTAAGACTGTCTTGCTGCTTCTTCCCATAGGCGTAATTCGCGTAAACCAGGTAAGAAATTCCCCGGCCGGCGCAAGACCTCACCGCCTGTGCCAGGAGCGCATTGGTTGGGGCCTTATCCCGTTGCTGCATCTTCGACAGGATGTTCATGAGTCCTGCCTGCACACCCGTCTCGTCTGCCACCATCTTGATGAAGCCTATTAACTCTTCGCCGCGAAAAGCGCCGATAAAAGTGCTGAAGTCAAGATAAGTGGCCTCGTCCTTATAGACAGTACCAAGGTCTTTTCCGTAGTGTCGGAAAGGTCTTCCCTGGCGCACCGGACACTCATTGTAGATCTCCCAAATTCCGCGCACGAGTGTCTCATTGAACTGAACCTCGCGAACCACGACACCTTTCTTTTCAGCCTGCTTTGCCCTGTTCCTTAACTTAAAACCGATTTGGTTATTCCACCAATGTTCGAAGGTTGAAATAGGCAGAACCGCCAGGTTTTCCCACTCCATCGCGTACTTGTACTTTGGCTCGGACTTCGGTAAACCCTGCATGAACGTGAAGATATCAATGTCATCTTTAGAATGGCGCAGTCGATCGATCATCGGCGCCGGATCTGACAGGAAATGGTATAACTCCGCATCCAGGCGCGCAATGCGCAGCCAACGCCCTGATATCCGAATTTCCTTGATCGAGTTATTCATTGGATCGGTAACTTCACTTTCACAATCGACGAGTCATACCGCGCTTACGTTCAGGTCCACGCTCACTCGCTCACATATTCCTCGTGAACCGGATTGACACCCATGAGCATGAGCAGTTTCCCCGAGTGATCGCAGATCTTCACCATCAGTGCCATAAAGAGGTGCTGTCCCAAAAGCAGCGCAAAGGGCAAGATCGCCACATAAAGTGGTACGGCAATCACAGACTTCATGATGTTGATGACGCCACAGTTCGGTTGCAGCGCGGCGGTCGCTCCTTGAAGCGCGGCTTTCCGAAGAATGTAGCTACGTTTCCAGCGCGCGGGAGGAATGGTTTCTGACACCACGGCATCGGAGGACCAGATGAACACGTATCCCTCTTCAGTTTTTCGTCTAAAGAAATCCTGATCCTCGCCGGCTCTGAACTCAAATCGAAAGGGCGCAGTCTCTCCGGCGATCACCGTCCTCTTCAGGAGGACGTTTCCCGTTCGCGCTTCTTTCCAGCCGACGAGTTTCCCGGTGGGATTAATCCTGCGGTCATAGATACTGCTTTTCTTGAACCATGCTGGCGGGGCCTCATCGAAATGACGCTTCACAGGACCAAGCACGCCGTCCACTTTGTATTCGTTGCAGATCTTGAATAATGTAAGCAGCCAGGTTGGCTCCGGGAATTCATCATCATCGATGAACGCGACATACTCCCCCTCCGCATTCTCGACTGTTTTGTTCCGCGCCAGCGCTATATTGCGTCTTGGTTCAACACAGTACTTCACAGGGACCGCGCAGACCCGGCGCATTTCTGCCACTGAGGCCTCAGCGGATTTCACTTCGTCGTTGTCGGCCACCACAATCGAATAGGTGAACAATCCCTCAGTTTCCTGCCGGCCCAATTCAGTCAGGAGACGCTTAAGCAGGAGCGGCCGCTTGTATGTGCAAACGCAGACGGAGATGTGCGCAATTTCTTTTGCCTGGTCGCGATTCGCCGAATTTACGTCCCCTGCGATCTTCAATGCCTTCATCCTTCTCCCTGACGGGTCATGAAGTTCTCCTGACACCAGATCCAGGATTACAGAAGCGAAGAACATAGCCTCGAATCACCGCCTCTTCGCCTGCACAACGCATGAGCTCTCCGTCGGCCAGAAACCTGTATTCCTCATCGCGAATCGGATGAGTTTCTACTTCGATGTCAAAGCGCTCCGACAGGTCAAAGATCTCTTCAAGCCGTTGGCGGGGCTCCAATGGCTGCAAGTCGAAAAAGAAATCTGCAATCCGGTGCCGGCGGGCCAGCCACCGGTCCTGCTGGTGGCGATAGAAGCGATTGAAGAAGCCTTTCTCTCCGCGCGCAAACGAAAGATTTCTGCGTACAATGATGCCGTCGGGCAGTAGTTCCTGCATCAGCACGTTCGTGCAGAGATGCATGTGATGATGGCCATCCACGCGATTTGCCGCAGCACCATAGAGTCGTTCGTACTCCTCCAACTGTGCCTTTACAACATATTCAAACGAGGTAGCAGTGAAGGGATGATAAAGCACCAGGGCGAACCGGTGCGAATTCAACAAGCCGGAGAGCCTTTCCTGGTGCTGCTTCAGCCGCGCTGGACATTGCGCCGCGGAAAACGGCAGCGTGAAGTTCAGATGAAGACCCGCATCGACCCCGTGATGTCGCGCAAGATCCGCCGCTCGCTCGGAATCCTCCATGAACACCATCGCACTTACGGATGAGACTGCGCCCAAAAGAAAGCAATCGAGACAACGGTCAGTCGTGGCGTTATCTCTTCCCCAATCGTCAGCATTCACAATAACGGCGGCGCCGGCCGGTTCCATCGGGTCGCCTACAGATGACCTCACCGGCGCAGATATCGCGCCGGCAGAGCCGTCATTCGTTATCGCATTTACTTGCTGATCACAGTTCATAGGTTGTAAGTGAGCCACGATCTTATGCAGTTATCTGTGTTGGTGGTATAACGACATCTCCACATCCGCGACTTAACGAGCTTCGCGTGCCTCAGTACGTGAAAGTACTCGCGTGTCGTCAGGCAGAGGTTTGCCGGTAAATCTCACCCTGAGACGTTGCATCTGCTCCCGCCGGTGAAATCCCACGAACTCACGCGTCACTGGCCTTTTCGCGTGTCGAATGAATGCCCACAGGTAACCTGTCCCCAACGCCAATCCCCGCAGCACGAGCGGTTTCCTGGTCATCTGATAGGCGGTTCGGAAAAGTTGCCAAACAGGATGGTTCCCCATGGCGTAATCCATCACGCCAGTCGTAAAGTTAGCCTCTATCGGACCATTTTGTGCAGTCCCCACCTTACGATGGTGCTGGCAAACCTTCTCGGTAAAGGTGCGCGTCTTCCAGCCTTTCATCCTGGCGGTAATTACCGCGATGCAGTCGATTGCGCCGACCTTTACGGGAAGGTAGCCGCCGATCGCTTCATAACACTCGCGCCGAAACATCTGGCAGGCGCCGGATACATGATCGAGGCTCGTGAACTTGTAATCGAAACTCTCGCCTGATCGTTCAACGTACGGTGTTCCCACCACTCCAAGCATTGGGTCCATTGCGAGCTTTTCAAGCAAAAATGAAAAGTAGTCACTCTCAAAAGTGATGTCCGCATCCAGGCTGGCAATTACGTCATAGGCCAGCCCGCCGGCTCTAACTTTGCCTGCGTCGAATGCATATACTTTCCCCGCAAAGTGACGCTCTTTACGCTCCGGCATGCGGAGCAATTCTATCCACTCGTGCGCCACCGCATACCGGCTAACAATCTCATCGGTGCCATCTGTTGAACCGTCACTGACGATGACCCACTTCAGCGGACACACCTTCTGCGCCACGACCGACTTTATTGTCGATTCGATAAACTGCGCTTCATTGCGCGCTGGCGTCACCAGTACATAGGACAGAAGTTTCACCAAATCAGTTCCTCATTCAATAACTGGCCTGATAACTCGGCTCCGCAGGCTGCCGGCCGGCCAATGCAAGCTCCGTTCAAAACCCCGCACCCTGCAGAGTCTGTGACGCAAAGGCCAGCACCTCCTCCACCACTCTTGATTGCTGCCTTGAAGTAAGCTGCGGGAACATGGGCAGAGAAATAATCTCCGTGGCTGCCCGTTCCGCAATCGGAAAGTCTCCTTGACCGTATTTCAACGAGGCATAGGCTTTCTGTAGATGCAATGGAACCGGATAGTGAATTCCCGTGCCAATGCCCGCCATCTTCAGGTGATTCATCAAACCCGAGCGGTCAGCGGTGCGAATCACGTAGAGGTGGTAAACAGCGCGCGACCAGAAAGGTTCGTAGGGAAGGATTACAGCTTCGTTGCCCGCCAGGAGACGGTTGTACTCAGTTGCATGTTCGCGTCGTTTCGAGTTCCACTCTGTAACATGTGGCAGCTTGGCGGACAGAATCCCGGCCTGAATTGCATCCAGCCGTCCGTTGTAGCCTTCCATGTCGTAGTAATACTTCTTTGCCTGACCATGATCGCGCAGCATCCTTATAGTGCCTGCCAGCGCGCCGTCGTTCGTAGTTACTGCTCCGCCTTCGCCACACGCTCCCAGATTCTTCCCTGGATAAAAGCTGAATGCCGCAGCGCGGCCCATCGACCCTGGCTTCATCCAGCGGTTCAGTTCCTTTGAAAAGTATTCGGCGCCGTGCGCCTGGCACGCATCCTCAACCACGATCAGGCCATAATGGCCGGCCAGCCGCAGGATCGAATCCATGTCGGCCATCTGACCGTAGAGGTGCACCGGCACAACCGCGGTGACCCGCCTTCCGCTGCGCGTGCTGATCAGCTTTCCAGATGCGTCGCGCCTGCACTGCCTTTCAAGGAACTGCTGCAACAGTTCAGCCGACATGTTTAAAGTATGCTCATCGATGTCGATGAACTCGGGTTTGGCTCCGGCCTGGGAGATAGCCTCTGTGGTGGCAATAAACGTGTTCGGCACGGTCAGCACCACATCCCCGGGCCGCACTCCTGAAGCAATCAAAGCGAAGCGCAGCGCGTCCGTCCCGCTGCTCACCCCCACGCAATGGCCGGCATCGCAGAAGGTTGCGAATGCATTCTCGAATTCCTCCACCATCGACCCGCCAACGAAGCTGGCCGTACGCAATCCCTTGCGGAAAATGCCAACTAGTTTGTTTTCGAATTCCAGATGGGGAGCCACAAGATCGAGAAAAGGAACAGCCTCGGATTCCATGGAACTCTCGGCGGGTTCAATGAAGCGGAGCACCCTTGCCGGGTTTCCTGCCACTATCGCGTTGCGCGGAACATCCTTGGTGACCACGCTGCCGGCGCCCACAATTGCATTCTCGCCGACGGTGGTATTGGGAAGAATCCTGGCGCCGGAGCCGATCGATGCACCCTTCTTTATCACCGTCCGCTCCACTTTCCAGTCGGCCTCGGTTTGCAGCCTTCCGTCCGCGGTCGTGGCCCGGGGATAGGTGTCGTTGATGAACATTACGCCGTGCCCTATAAATACGTTGTCTTCCACGACGACGCCTTCACAAATAAACGAATGGCTGGATATCTTGCAGCGCTTTCCGACAACAGCATTCTTCTGGATCTCGACAAATGCGCCTATCTTCGTGTCGCTCCCGATTTCGCAGCCGTACAGGTTTATAAAGTTCGAGAGCAGTACATTCTCCCCCAGTTTCACGTCGCTCGAGATGCAGTTGTTGGAGTTCATAGGTAGACCAGGGATCCTCTCTTCTCCAGCGATTCACTTGCTGCTTCCAGCATCTTCACCACCCGCAGCCCGGAGCGTCCGTCGTTGAACGGCTCCTGCCCGCTTGAGACGCAATCCACAAAATAGGTGAGTTCCCGTCGCAATGCCTCACCCTGCTCCACTTTCGGCGCCCACATGTCGCCGGACCGATAGTGAACCAACAAATCGTACACGCCCTCCTGGCTCGTGATGTTCACTCCCCTGTCGTACACCCTCAGCTTCTCGTCGGCTTCCAGATCGTTCCACACCAGCATCTTCTTCTCGCCGCCAATGAGCGTGGTCCTGACCTTTACCGGGGAGAGCCAGTTCACGTTGATGTGCGCGATAACCTTGTCAGGAAAGTAAAGTGTCATGAAAGCTATATCTTCGTGGCCATTCAAATGTTTCTGTCCGGTAGCGACAACTGCCTCGGGGGTTGACTTGACTAAGTAATCGATAATTGCGAGATCATGGGGCGCGAGATCCCACAGAACATTGATGTCATGTTGGAAAAGGCCCAGATTGACGCGCGTGGAATCGTAATAGTAGAGCTTGCCCAGTGCTTCTTGGTCAAGTAACTCGCTGATCTTCCTAACTGCACCGGTAAACAGGAAAGTGTGGTCCACCATTATCCGGAGATTCTTCTTTTGAGCAAGGTTGATCAGTTCCTCGCCCTGCGCAGAATTGCTGGTCAGCGGCTTTTCTACAAACACATGCTTGCCATTCTTCAGCGCAGCTTTTGCCAGCTCGAAATGCGTCCACACTGGGGAAACAATGGCAACAGCATCAATGTCCGCGGACAAGATCACATCCATCGCATCTGAAGTGATCTTGATTCCCGGATAAGCCTTGCGGGCACGCTCCTGGGCGGATGGATCAAGATCCGCAATCGTCAGTACCTTGGAACCTTCTATTGTTGTAAGGTTCCTGACGATGTTTGGTCCCCAGTACCCGTAGCCAATTACTCCGAAATTCATCATCCCACCGCCAATCTAACTAACTGCTTGCACTCCTTAGGACACACGTGGGAAAGGTGGGCCCTGTTTAACGCGAAACATTCGCAGGTTCAGTCGAAGTCGAATGCCGAAAAGAACCTTGTCATTCAGTAGGCACCGTTGCCCCTGATCACTGCCAGCGGCGTGCGCAAAAGTATCTTCAAATCAAGCCAGGGAGACCATGCCATGGCGTAGCGGAGGTCCATCCGCACCATATCATCGAATCGGACGCGGCTTCGGCCTGTAACCTGCCAAATTCCGGTGATTCCGGGCTTGGTTTCCAATACGCGGCGCCGGTGCCACGTTTGATACGCCGCCAACTCGTAGGGAATCGCAGGACGAGGTCCCACCAGCGACATCTCTCCCTTGAGAACATTGATTAACTGTGGCAGTTCGTCCAGGCTCGTTCTCCGCAAAAATCTTCCCACTTGAGTAATTCTGTTGTCATTGGTCAGCTTGAATAAGTTCTCACCATTCCCGTTTGACTGCTCGCACTTGGAATCGCTCGAGATTAGTTCTGTCACAAACTTCTGGTGTACAAAGTGGTCGTTGTTGACGTACATCGAACGGAACTTTAGGAAATTAAAGCACTGGCCATACTGTCCAACCCGTTGCTGTTTGAAAAGCACCGGGCCCTTGGATGACAGTTTGATGGCCAACGCAATCGCAAGAAACAGCGGTGAACACAAGATCAGCGCCAGCGCACTCCCGACCATATCGATCACGCGCTTCACCACCAGCAGAGACCGTCTGTGCCTTCCAGGCGCAATAAGGTCCGGATACAGTGCCGGGTTGCTTGGACGCCCGAATCTGCCATGATCCCAGTCGTCGGGGAAAAAGTGGAACGAGATGCCAACTTGATTCGACTGGCTGAAAACCAACTCGTCCCGTAGCATCGCTTTCACCCTGCCCAGAATTGTGCTCAGAATCGAGTTCTTGTCATTTGCCCCAAGACCGGTAAACATCACTCCGACCGTCGTCCGGTCTTTGTACCAGCCGACGACATCGGTTTCCCTGCTGAATGCCAGAAGGGCAGATGCCATCCTTTCAAGAACTGTCCCATTTGGTTCCGAACCCGGCTGATTGCCGGCCTCCAACAGCATCAAAAGGAAGGGCTCCTTGGATCGCTCGGTTCTCTTCCGCTCGACGGCGATCATGCGCCTGAAGGCGCCTTCGTTCAGGACGTCGCGGTCCCCGGCGCATAACCCCTCAAACGGTGAGCTGTTTGGAGCCACGGCACTATTCACGCGAAGCGGGGTCAAGGTCTGCTCCTCTCTTGAAATGCGATCATTTCTCAGATCAAGACGAGTCGATTTAAGGGTCTGTTCTATCGTCATTTTTCCGGCAAAGCGTTTCAATCCAACAATCGGGCCAGTTTCATGGCGCGTCGGTAACTTTTTCGGCATTGCTGAAAGCCGGCCGAATCCCATGTACGGGGCCGGAGACCAGAATACCCAACCAGAATTCAGAATCCTGGTGATCGGAGAGCTGAGCCTACCAGCGTCTGGCTCACTCCAAACTGGCATCAGCAAGTCAATTGGTGAGTGCGGTTTGCAACAGGACGAGCCCAATGGCCGAGACAAACGGCCAGGACACGCCACGTTGTCCGAAATGAATCATAAGAATCAAGCAATCGGTAACCCATTCACTCACGCATGAAATACTTTAACCAAGGGTTACAGAATAGCTACCGGGCAGTCATATTTCATTCCATAGGTACACAAACCGAGCATCCAAGCCCAGGATGGGAAGAGTGTCAACCCTCTTTACCATAAAGACCAACCGGACTATCCGCTCATCCGCCGCCCACATCTGTAAATTTAGGCTTGATTCAAGCTTACGCCTTATGCTCCCGACTCAGGGCCTGGAAGGCATTTTCCACAGGGTGCAGAACTCCGCCGCAGCCCGGCCGGTTGGCGCTGGTGGCACCGTTAACGCGCGGGTCGATGCGGTACTTGCAGACTCCGGAATGCAGCTACCGTAAACTCGAGGCGCATGAGATATATAGGAAGGAACGATAGAAAGGCACGCTTTATTCCGATTTCAACCCGAAACCGATCACTGGAATCCGACTCCCCGCTATATCCAGGCGTCGAACAATTTAAGTCGCTGAAATGTCAGAAATGCAATCGAATCAGCGCTTCTGCGACCCAGCTCACCTTTTCGCAGTCATCAGTACCGCTTCGGCTTTTGCTCCTCTGACTGCCTCAAGGAACGATAGTGCCGCGGCTGGCGGCGCCACTCGACCCAGCAGCGCAGCCCGAGTCGTGACCCTGCGCCCATACATTGCGCGCCTGGATTTATTGTCCGTGCGAACCAACGCTCCGTCGAACGTCATCCCCAGAAAGGCCCCCTTGGCGCGAGAGTAGGTCAAAATCATCGTATTCAGCTTCACATCCGTGTTTTCTGATGAATGCCGTCCAAAGGGTCCCACCGCCGCCGATGCGTCTCTTCCAATTTCGAATTTGCTCGAGAGCAGCTTCTGCATGCCTTTTTCGCTCTTGAAGACCATGACAAGGTCTACAGCCTCTACACCGATCTGCGTTCCCCAACTGCCGCCCCCGATTTGGATGAATGCCGGCGCACTCCAACCCTTCGCCGTCCGGCAAGTGGCTACACCCTTGCCTTCTTCCGCTCCGAACACGAATCCCCCTTTCATCAAGTGGGGTATAACAGCGACGCACTTTGCCTTCTTCATAGTCCAGTCGGGAATGCGCTGGTCCGGCGCGTTCATAATCTCGTGCAGTACTGCGGCCGATTTATTCAGCCGGTTGACGGCATCCTGGCGTTCTGACCCCGCCCAGCACAGCGTTCCGAAACTCAGAGTCGCAAGTAAGAACATCAGTGCTTTCATCGGTGTAGCCTCATTCCCTTTGCTTCTGCGCCGCTTCTCTCGCTTGGTGCTTGGTGCAGTGCACGCGCACACAAATCCGAGTAGACATGCCAGCGCGCCACTTCAGTTACAAGGTTAGTAATTCAGGATTGAAGCGGTCTGAGCAATAAGGCACGGCCTCACCGCACGGGAAGCAGTCGAGGCCTGATGTGGGGGAAAGATAGCCGGAAAAATCGACCCAGCCATGAGCATCGACACCAACATCCGCCGGGTCTTTGAGAAAGCCCGAGAACTCCAACCAGTCCGCATCGGGTCCAAGACGAAGACAAGGCGCCCACGGTGGGGACGTGGAAACTCCGATTACGATCTCGCACTTTTTCTAAAGCTGGTAACTCTCCGTCGGTTGCTATTAGTGGGTATACGTCGCGTACCCCACGATCGCCGCCAACAGGAATACCGCAATCAGAATGAACAAGGTGATCGCCAGTCCATTAACATGCTTGCGTACCAGCAAATCGCCTTGTGAGGAATCAAGAGGAGCGCGCACCTCACGTTTCACCTCGTGCTCAAAGTCCTTGTATAGGTCCACTACCTGGTCCTTGACCGTTGAATGTGAGTCCGTTGCAGAAGCTTCCCTGGGCATGGTGACTCTCCTGGGGCGGCGTCATCCTTGCATTTGCCGTCCTTGGCGATCCTCTTCCCTGATCCGGCTCCTTGAATGGCCAATTGGGTACATGCCGCACGCAAAGAAGGCATCGCCCGCTGGATTCTGGCGCCGGGATCATCAAAGGGGAGATATTGGCGACCGGGTGCTTATCTTTCGCACGTTTTGGAAAGGTGAGAAGTCCAACTGCCTTGTCTTCCCTCCCCACATCAAAGGCGGTGCTACCACGCGAGCGTCATCCGGCTGCAAATCCTGAAGCCAGCCGGAGAAGCAATCGGCCTTCCCCAACTCGGTTGGTACGTCTACAAACACACCTATCGTTCTCTCTTGGATCAGACAGGCGCTCCGGTTGGCGTGCAGCAAAAACTAATGCGGCACAGCACCATAGCCGCGACGATGAATGTCTGGGCAATGCAAGTTTGAGAGCCCTTCGGAAGCTAAATCCAAGGTCGTGCAAATGGTGATCGCGCAGCCCAATCCAGAACCTATGGAAATAGCAGTCTGAAAACTGTGGGATGGTGTGGGGTTTCAAATCAATGAAAAGTCCGTAAGTTTTTGATTTATTGGCTCCTCAGGTAGGACTCGAATCAACACTTAAACGTAGTTTCAACAACATGCAGGTCAGCGGATGACATCTAAGGCCATGCAAAACAGTCGTAATCCGGTAAACAGAGCGCAAAGAGAGCGCGCTTTCGCGACCGCCGTGCTGTAGGTTTCCCGCCTAAATCAACGCTGGCCAGCCACCACTGCTGGTTCGATTCTCGTTTGGGGAGGACCTATGGTTCAATTCGCAAGGTGGCTTGGAATCAGCTATTCCTGCATGGAAAGATGGTTTCTAGCCGCACGATAGGTACAGCCTTTCCCGGCC
>DASRLI010000322.1:0-4472 GCA_035648535.1 Occallatibacter sp.
CACATCCACCGCGACAATGATATCGCTCCGTACGTCCACGGCCGCCAGTGGCGTGTAATTCGGAGCGAAGCCTCCTTCTTTGTTGGGCAGCACGCGCGAATCGGAATCCGTCATCGGCAACTGGGCCGGGTTCTTCGCCGGATTGATCTGCTGCGTGCGCCGCCGCTGCTCGTCCATGTCGCGAACCGTTTGCAGCGCTTTTTCGAGTTCTGTCTTCCGCGCTTGACGCGTGGCCAGTTCCGGGGGCACTTCCAGGCCGCTGACTCCCACGCCAAACAACGTGTCCTCGGCCTGGTCGACCGCCTCGCATTCCTGAAGACCCGCCTCCAACTCTTTCGTGAGCCGGTCCAACTCCTGGGCGATCCCCTCAGCCGTAAGCGTTTCGGATCGCGAATTGTTGGCCTTCACCCGCGTGCCGTCGAGGGTGACTTGATCCAGTTGCACCAAGCCCATCCTCATGGCCAGGCCCACAATCTGCTGGAACAATCCCTTGATTTGCTTGTCAAACTTCTTGCGAAAATTCGAGAGCGTCACATGGTCGGGCGTATGGCCCTGCGCGATCCACATAAAGTCGATATTGTGTTTGGTGACATATTCGAGCTGGCGGCTGGAACGAAACCTCAACTTCAATCCATACAGCCACAGTTTAGCCAGCACCTTCGGCGGAATCGGCGGCTGCCCTCGCGATCCATGATACGTCCGTTCGAATTCCGAAAAATCGCACGTGTCGATCAGCTCATCCAAAGTCCGAACGTATTCGCCTTCGGGAATCGATTCGTCCAGAGTCCGCCGAAACAGGAGAATCTGGTTCCGGTCCATGGGAGGCTGGGCAAAATAAGTCATCACCATCGTCGCTTCCTCCTTGAATCCCGCCGGCAGCAGCTCCAAGATGGAGCAGCTTTCGCCAGCAGCCCGGCAATATAACAAGCCCGCTTGCGCCGGAGGAGTCAAAAGGCAATTAAATAAACAGGCCGCGGGGCCGGTGGGGGCGAGCGGAAGCTGCAATGGGCGCTTCGTAGTGCATAATCAGCGCTCCACTGGGACAAGCCCTATCACAACAGAATCCCGGTGATTTCCAGCAGTCTCTCATGCCGCGTGAGCCGGTTTCTTCATGCTGTTGATTAGCTTGGTGGCGATCGTTTTGATGGTCTTCAGCAGGTTTGGATCGCGCATTTGTTTCTTCGTGGTGGGTATGGGATATTCGGCTGGCGGCGTTTGCCGTTGCTGGCGAATCACTTGAGCGGCCGGCCAATGTGCCGCGATCGCCGCGGGGAGATTGGCGAGGTCTCCGTCCCATACCAACTGGACGTACTTTTGATCCGTCAAGTTCCAGACCAAGAGGGCTTCGGCCCGCATCGCTTGGATCTGACGGGTCAGTTTTTTGGAGCCCACCTTTCGACGGATGCCCCGCTTCGTAGCCTGGAAACGATGCTCGGCCGGATTGTTCGTTCGGCAGACAATAAACGGCTCTTGCCCCTCGCGTTCGATCACGTGTCCCACCAGTTGATGTTCGTACTTTTCCAGGTATTTCAAGACCGTCGCCTGATCGGCGCGCTTGTGCTCGTCTCGTTCCCGCTGGTGTCGGCATGCCAAACGGTCGCGCCAGGCTGTCAGGTTCTGCTGCAACTGCTCCGCACTTTCCCGACTGGCAGCGGCCTCCGACGGAGCATGGCCGCGAAGCAAGCGGTTCCGAGGGTGACTGCTGAGCCGGAGCACATCGCGCAGCTCCTGGAACAACGCGGCGGCCTTTTCCAGGCGTTCCGCGGCCGCCACGATATCCGCATCGTCACGCAGAAAGCTCAAGTGCCGGGCCATCGTCTCCAGGGTCGACAACCGCTGACCTGGAAAGTCCGGGTGGGCCACCAGTTCACCGACCAGTTGGCCCAACTGGATGCCGCGGCGGTAGAAGGCCAAGTTGGGCAGATCGAAGGGAAAATACTCGCCTCGCAAATCCGCGGTGTAGTCGTCCAGCCAACGCAGCAGAACATACGCCACCACACGCCGCAACGCGACCGGATCGAATTTCGCGATCTCTTCCGGATGTAATAAGAGTTGCTCGATTTCGGATCGCGACAGTGCGGTTGTCTGATTGTTCCATCGAACCAACTCCTTGCGCAACGACGTGAGGGCCGGGCGGACCTTCAACCGACGCAACGCATGGCCCAGTTTGGCGTGGGGCTCTTCGCACAGTTTTTCCCCAACATTTTCCAGGAAGTGATAGTGACAGATGAGGTCGGGGACATTCGGTATGGCCTCCTGCTTCGCTTTCTCGATGTTCTTGCTCAGATCGCGCACCACGGCGAGCGGCGGACCAAAATGCTCCACGCAGCGGCGCATCAACTGGCTGATATCGCTGGCGTTTTCCGACCCCATTTTGCCCACTTCCAGCGTCCATCCTTGCGGTTGGGCGTGGGCCATGAACAAGACGTCCGTATCGGGCTCACACGTTCCATCGACGTGCAGGGCGTAGCCGCCCTGAGCCTCGAGCCACTGGCGCAACGCTGGCCCGCGGGCCTGATGTAAGGCAGACACGCCGTCCAAAAAGGAATGGACGATCAAGCCGATGCTGGAAGCGGGGAGCGACAATTCCCAGCGCTCCTGTAGAAACCGTTGAATTTCCCCGTCCTGTCGTTGGTCGCGTAAACGGGCCAGCCCGACTTCGACCAGCAGGTCGAAAGCATACCGCCCCTGGGGCGGAACCAGTTCATGGTAAGCCTCAATCGAGTCGGCCTGCCGGCAATCGACACATTGCCGATGGATCAATCGGAGGCGAGGCTGCCCCAGCATCAGACCAACGGGATGATGCACTGACGTTCGCACCCTCCGTAGCCTGCCCCCGCAATGCGCACACTGGTCGTGTCCGCTGGCCACGTCCAAAGCATAACCTGCCGGCAATCGGCACGCCGCGGGCAACCGCCCCTGGCAGCCTGAGAGGAGGCGGAAACGCAGCTTCAGGATTTCGAGAGCCCTTTTTTTACGTCGATCCCATAGTGAGTCAACACAGCCTGGATGTCACGCGTCCCGAGGCGTATGCCCTTCTGGGCCAGGCGGCGAGCCCATTGTCGAGGCGCTTTGTCAGGCCGGCGGATGATCTCCACGAGCAAGCCGACGATGTCATTCAAGGCAGGCAAAGCGCAGTGTGTTGCGGCTTGCTGGAGTTGTGCTTGCCGCTGCTGGTGTTGCCAGCTGCGGGCCGTGCGGTGCGGTGCGAAATACACAAAGGAGGCGTTGATTCTCTCTCGTGTCAACGATTTACGCTGCATCAAGCGTGTCAGGATCGGTTTCAGATTTTCGATGTGGAGCAGTTCCTGCAACTGCCGAGCGGTCAATCCCGCGGAACTGTGCTCCACCAAGGCCACGATGGTTTCGATGAGCGACCCCCACCTGCTGAATCGCACGTCGTGGTCTGCCCAAAGGCCGTGTTCGTCGAATTGCGGAACGCCAACGAGCGTGTAGTGGCGGGCATTGCCGTTGTAACTGGTGTGATATCCGTGCTGCCGCAACAGCCGCCAGGCCGTCATGCTGGAGCAACCGGTCTGTTCGAGCAGTTCCCGCTTGGTGAGCACCTTCCGGCGGCGGAAGGCGTCGAGGACATCCTGCAAGTCGAATACAGGCGTGCGCATGGATCCATCCATTACGATACAGTGATAACATTAGTTTACCAAATATGTTATCACGTTACCATAAAAGCGGCTCTGACACAGCCCTACGGAGTGCCGAAATCTCAAAATCCCGCAAAATGCGAGTGCTGCTTCACAGCCGATTGACCGAATCTCGCCAAAACAGGGATCAATCGCGCGCCACGAAATAGCCCGAAGTGCATACGGCACAAATACATGCAGAAGTCATCACCGGGATTCTGTTGTGATAGGGGCAAGCCCGGCGGGGGCGGAAGCGCCCCAACCGGGCCTTGAGCCGACTGACACAGGAATGAAAACTGGATAACGTCGCCGGTCCTCCGAACACCGATTTTGCGCAGCCCAGGCTCTGCCTCGCGAATCATTGTGGGCCAATTCGGGTTGGCACGCGAGGCAGTTTCTGGAAACGAGGTGAGTTGGGTGGCCCGACCGTCCCGACAGGGCGGTCGGGTCGCGCAGCGACAAGAAGCCGCGCCATGCGGACTCAATTGTTGATACGACCTGCATGCGGGTTCCATAGCATCGCGGAGGGTTTTCGGTCATGGAACACGCATGGCGCGGCTTCTTGTCGCTGCGCGACCCGGCCGGTGCTGCGCACGCGGCCGAGCCACCCGGTTTTTCAAGCCACATCAAACGCCGGTGCGTCAGCGCCTGAAAGAGGCTCGACGCACCCTACCGGTCAGGCACGCGAGGCAGTTTCCGGGAACGAGGTGAGTTGGGTGGCCCGACCGCCCCGTCAGGGTGGTCGGGTCGCGAAGCGACAAGAAGCCGCGCCATGCGGGTTCATTGGGACAACGCGCCTTCAGTTCACAACTTGCGCACCTGTCTACGTTC
>DASRLI010000323.1:0-7645 GCA_035648535.1 Occallatibacter sp.
ACTGGCTGAAAGGCCACTTTAACCAGAACGAGAGCCTGAATGCCACAGACCATTGCGACCCTTCGTCATCCTCCAGCTTCGAACAACTTGGGCCGCCGGAGATTGGGAAATACCGGCCTCGAAATCTCCATCGTGGGATTCGGCGCCTCTCCTCTGGGCGATGTCTTTGGTATCGCCAACCCTGCGGAAGGGGTCAGAGCGGTCCATCATGCCATCAACGAAGGCATCAATTTCTTCGATGTCTCCCCCTACTACGGTCTCACCTTGGCAGAGGAGCGCCTCGGCCACGCGCTGGAGGGCAGACGCCGGGAAGTTATTCTCTCAACCAAATGCGGGCGTTATGGTGCCACTGAGTTTGATTTCTCCGCCAAAAGAATCCGGCAAGGCCTTGAAGAGTCCCTCAAGCGATTGCGCACCGACTACGTCGACATCTTTCACGCGCATGACATCGAATTCGGCGATGCGCGCCAGATCATCGACGAAACCATTCCCGCCATGCGCCAACTGCAACAGGAGGGCAAGGTCCGCTATGTCGGCATCTCCGGTTACCCGCCCCATTTTCTTATGTGCATTGCGCAGGAAGTGCCGGTCGACACCATTCTGAACTACTGTCACTACAACCTCCTCGCCACCGATATGAACAACGAGCTTGCCCCATTCGCCGAGTCCCGGGGGATAGGTCTGATCAACGCCTCCCCGCTGCACATGGGCATATTGACGGAACAGGGTGCGCCCGCATGGCATCCAGCCCCCCCTGAGGTTCATCGCGCAGTCCGACAGGCCGTCGAGTACTGCCACACGCGTCGAGTCGACCTCTCTGAGATCGCGCTTGGATATTGCCTTCGCTATCCGCGCGTGGCAACCACGTTGGTTGGAATGTCCACCACGCTCGAGGTTCAGCGGAACCTGAGCGCCATGGAGGACCGTGTCGCGCCAGATGTCCTCAAGCGAATCGAGGAGATTCTCGCTCCGGTTCACAATACACAATGGCCGACTGGGCGCCCGGAAAACAGCTGAACCCACAGACGAGTCGTGTGGAATGCCGTCTCAATGTTTCCGTAAGCTCGAAGCTCTTGCCACGAGAGAAGGCTCAAGAATGACGTTCGTGAGCGGAGGCTTTGTCTCGGATTCCAACGTATTCAAGAGGATTTCAGCACATCTCTCGCCAATGGCCTGACTGTTCTGATCGATACTCGAAAGCGGCACCCTGAGCAGCGAGTCATAGTGAAGGTTGCCGCATCCGATGATCGCAATGTCTTCGGGGATACGCAGGCCCGCTTCCAGAATCGCCTGCATGGCGCCAAATGCCAGCGGATCATTGTGTGCGAAGACTCCATCCGGCACAGGATCATGTTTCAGCAGAAGCCGCATCGCATCGGCTCCCATGCGTTCACTGTTGATGTCCACGTTGGAGCTGGCCACAACCAGAGAGTCGGAATACGTCAGACCAGCGGTCTTCAACGCACGCCGATATCCTTCAAAGCGCTTCATCCCAGTGCTGTTCTCGCGACCGCGGATGTGTGCGATCGTCTTGCAACCCTGTTGGATCAAATGCTCCGTCGCGATCTTACCCGCTACCTCGTCCTTGATACCTACAAAGTTAGCCGAAATCCCAGGAAGTTCGCGATCGATCAGAATGAATGGCACCCCCAGCCGATCCAGGCGAAGGAATGGCTCAGGATCGCCGCCGGCAGAGGCAATTACCAGCGCGTCCAGACGCCGCCCTGTCAGTTGCTGTATCTCTCGCGCCTCCAACTCCGGATCCTCTTCCGAGGAAGAGATGATCACGGAATATCCGCGCTTCCCAACCGCCGCTGAAAGGGCTTTGGCCATCTCCGCAAAGAACGGATGCAAAAGGTCCGGCACAACCAATCCAATCAAATAGCTGCGCCCTGTCACAAGACTGCGGGCCATGATGTTCGGCTGGTAGTCCAGCTCTTTGATCCGTTTCAGGACACGTTCTCGGGTGTTCTTGGCGATATCGGGATGATTCCGCAGTACTTTCGAAATCGTGACCACGGACAGCCCTAGATCAGCGGCAATATCCTTCATTGTGACAGCCATATACGCACTATACGCCAGTTGCTTTTTGATCCCGGCGTAGCGCAAAAATCACATCACGCAGACTCGACGATCACGTTGGAGTAGGGCGTTGAATCGCCCGTCCGAATGATCCCAATTGCTTGAGAAATCCGCTGTTTAAACTCTATATGGGGCTCAAACATAAGTTTTGTGCCGTTCGATAGCTCTATCCATCGCTCAACAATGTGACGAGGATTGTTCGTGCAGAACTCTTCTGCCATTACAAGGTTTCCGATATTGAAATTGGTCCGAACCGCGCATAAAACATCAATGACCCGTGGTGAATCATCTACGAGCGAAATGTCGATTGTTTCGATGTCCGGCCAAAACGGAAATCCGCGATCTGCGATCACCAGCGTATTCGTGTGGCGCACCCGACTAAGAAGTGAGTTGATATGCGGGTTCAGGATGCCCGTCTTTAGCATTTAATTCTCTCCAATGACAGTTACTGTAGCCTGCGGTGACTATTCACCACACAATCAACCCACCACAAGGGCATCCAAGGCAACGGGGCCGGGACCACGATTGATGATGGAAATCGAGTGTTTACCATTGGTCAGATCGGTCACCTCGCAAACTTTTTGCTGCGCTTGGCGCGGTCCGGTTGTCGAGAGGTCGGCTGTGGCCCGCGTTCTCCCGTCAATCTGAACCTCGATCTTTCCCGCCCCCGCTTCCTTCGGAGCAATGATAGCCACGCTGCTGCCGCTGAAGGAAGAGTTCCAGACATCCCCTGGCGTATCGCTCGTGGTCAGATCGTTGTTGTAGTCTCCGGTTCCCAGGTTGCAGCGACGAAGCCAGCCATGAGACACCACCTCGAGGTCGTCGTCATTGATCCAGCTCTTGTCATGCGTGATTCGAAATACTCTGCACCCCGACGCCAACATTTGATTGCTGATCCCGGATAGCGGTTGCGCCGCTCCGCTAAGCGTAATCGTCAGCCCTTCGCCATCTTGAACAAAACTCAACGGCGGCCCTTCCCCGAGCATCTCCACTTTCGAAATCTTGCCCAGCGTGGCGCCGCCCGCGCGCAGCCCTTTCAAAGTAACTACAGCGCCCTTCCAATCCAGCAGTGCGGCGTAGACATATCCGTTATTGCGCGTATAGCAGACCTGAGCATCGCCGTAGACCTCAAAAGGGCGAGATCCGTAGATCGCTTCGCCATTTGTTTTGAGCCATGCGCCGATATCTTTAGCGATCTGGACGACTTCAGGATCGAGATCGCCACGTCCATGCTGCGTCAGGTTGAGCAGCATCGTCCCATTACGGCAGACATTCTGCAGCAGGGAATGCACCAGCTTCTGCGCATCGAGATATTTCTGCCCGGTCCTGTAATGCCAGTCGGAGATGCTGGTCTCCGTCTGGAAGGAATAGGCCATGATCTCCGGCTCAATCACAGCCTCGCTGCTCTTGACCA
The DNA here is from genome assembly GCA_035648535.1 of Occallatibacter sp. GTDB lineage: Bacteria > Acidobacteriota > Terriglobia > Terriglobales > Acidobacteriaceae > Telmatobacter. The sequence continues at coordinate 3,497 of DASRLI010000323.1, forward strand.
ATGCACGATCAACATCCGGTAACCAGTCCGGGTGGTCCTGGAAGCTGTTGTATCGCCCGCCCACGCCCTTCAAATTCACGACCCCTTCCATCTTGCCGTGGTTCCATCCCGCGTATTTGTTGTAGTAGTTCGCGATCAGCTGAGGCGCAAGAAATCCCAGCCCCATGTGCACGCCCAGATCGACCTGCGAGTCGCCCGCATGCTCGTCGAAGTAAATAATGTCAGGATGATATTTGCTGATCGCATCATCGATGCGCCACATGAACTGGTTGGCAAACGGCGAATGCAGCGGATCTTGTGATGTGTGGACCGGGCCATAGAGGCTTACGGGGTCCATCCCCTCCCACCACTTCCCTTTTCCGTCACGAATTGTTTGAAGAGCGTCATAAGGAACACCCTTCATCGGTCCAGCTTTATCGCTCGTATAACGCACCGGCATGAACTGCCCCCAGGTTCGGCCCGGTGTGTCATGGAATCCAATGCCGAAACGCATGCCATGCCGCCGCGCCACCTTCTCCCACATGCCGACGATGTCCGTCTTCGGACCCACGCGCACGGCGTTCCACGGCTGGTACTTCGAATCGAAGCAATCGAAGTTGTCGTGATGACAACCCATCGCCATAAAGAACTTCGCGCCCATCTCGACATATAAATCCATCATTTTTTCCGGGTTCCATCGATCGATTACCCAGTTATGGCAGATGTCCTTGTAACCGTATTCAGAAGGCGGGGCGAAATGTTTCAGGTGGTACGCATACTGCGGCCGACCCTCCTGGTACATGCCGCGCGCGTACCAGTCGCCCTGCTCCGGCATGGATTGGGGGTCCCAGTGCGACCACGCCCCAAACTTCGCCTCGCGCCACCACGCCGGCGCCGTAAAGGCTCGCCCCAGCGCCTTCCAATCCGCGGAATAAGACCCTGGCGCAACCGGCAACGCAGGTAGATTCCAGATGTCAGGCGGAAGGCCGAGATCGTGCCCCGCCAATATCCTCTCGATGTTCACGCCAACATCGTCAGGCTCCAGGCTGATGGTCACTGTGGCATTCGCCGGCACCTCCAAATCCACCACAGCATCCAGATATGAGCTGGTCAATGCTCCCGACGAATGGATGTTCACCTTGCGCGCCGCCGCTCCATTCACGGAGACACTGATCGTTCCCACGGACATCGACGCATAACGAATCGCAAGTTTGCTGCCGGCGTTCACCTGCTTAAATGCAACAGCATCACCGGGCTCACTCAGAGCAACGAGAGAGCCCGAAGGCGCCGCCTGGTCTGGAAGCCTGCGAGCCGCGCCAATAAGCTGGACTGTGTCCTTTCCAGTCGTCTCCGCCTCAGCCAGCTCTCCCACCCGGGACAACACCACCGCCGATATCCCGCTGGCCACAAATGCCCGTCGATTCATCCCGATGCACCTCTGTATTCACAATAAGGTTTACCGCATCCAAACAATGTCCGGGCCGATACCCCGGCCCAGACAACGAGTCACACCACTTAGAACGTTATCTTGGCAGAGAGCTGCAACTGCCGAGGGCTGTTTGCCGGAGACGTAACCTTACCGATGTGGACGTCGGAGCAAATCCGTAATGCACTCCTCAGCCAGCCGGGCGGCTACTCAAAATTCTCGCACAGATTATCGCAACAGTTAGCGTATACTGCAACGTATCGTGGGAATCCTACGCGTGATTTCGTTCGCTAGTCAACTCTAATTTCACGTCAGCTGGTCCAGTTCAAAGTAATCCTGTAGTCCTTCTCGTATTCCAAATGCCGAGAGGGTGCTCAAATCTCTCGCTCAACGCCTGAAGCTGCCGAAGCTGAACCTCCAGAACCCACGCCGGATGATGGCCATGCAGGCGCAGAATATGGGGTCGGTGACGGAACATTCAGGCGCACTTGCGCCCCGGCAAGGAAAACACGACGCCTCGCAAGTACATGCAGGAGATTCCGGAGAGAATAGTCGGTTCCGTTTACCTCATGCTTGCCAAGCGAGGGACAAAGCTCGCGAGGCTGATAATTTGCAACAAAATGCAACAAAGCCTGCATTTCGGTCTGATCGCAAGTTGTTGGAAGGATTGGTGGGCACAGCAGGATTCGAACCTACGACTTCCACCGTGTGAAGGTGGCACTCTACCGCCGAGTTATGCGCCCTGGGACCACAATTGGTGCGGCAGCATCGGGCGACGCTGCTCCACCAGAATACACGGTCGCCAACCCTTCGCACCAGATCGCAAGCCTGGGTCGCCCGTCAGGGCGGCAAACCTCCCAATTACAATAACCAAGCCGAGATGCCAGCCCCCCTCGACAATCCGGATCGGCCCGATTCAGCCCACCGACACCCCTCGCCAGCGGTGGGGCCGGAGTCGCTCGAAGACGCTGGCCCGGACGATCTCGAAAATACCGAGGAGTTGACCGATCCAGCGCAACCGCACGAAGAAAATCGGGTTATGGAGGATATGGCGACCTTGGCCGTCAATCCGAATGGGCTCGGCCAGCAGCACGAGGGAATTATTCCTTCTTCCGTTGCGCAGCATACCGCCCATCATCCAGCGCAATTTGCAGACATGGAAGACGCTGCCATCATGCTGGAATTGCGGGCCGGCAACATGTTGGGCTTCGATTTCCTGATCCAGAAGTACCGTAAGCCCATCGTGAACTTCATGTACCGCATGGTGCACAACCAAGCGGTCGCAGAGGAGCTGGCGCAGGAGGTCTTCCTCCGGGTTTACCGCTCACGCGAGACATACCGCGCTGAGGCACGCTTTAGCACATGGCTGTATCGCATCGCTACGAACCTCGGCGTCAACTATGCCCGCGACACCCGCCATGAGCGTACTGCCTCGACGATCTACCTGGATGAAGTCGATTCCGAGACGGGGACGACGCCGGATGTGGCCGATGACGAACCGAGCGCTGAAGCCTCCATGCTGCGCCGGGAACGATTGAACGCGATCCGCCAGCATGTCCTTGCCCTGCCGGAGCGGCAACGGATGGCGGTGCTGATGCATAAATACGAGGGCATGGATTACAAGCAGATTGGCGATGTACTGAAGCTGAGCGAATCTGCCACTAAGTCGTTACTGTTTCGTGCGTACCAGACCCTGCGTGAAAAGCTGAAGGAGTTTGTCTAGAGTCGAAACGGAAACCCGATCCTGCCCGTCCATCTGGATAGGGCATGGAGATCAAGAACAGGGCAGTCGGTGCCGATGCCCATCAATGAGGATCAGACGCGCGGGACGGCCAGACGACGCGTTGACCGAAGGAAGGATGGAACCAGATGAACTGCAAGACCTGCCAAACCGCTCTGCCCGATCTGCTGCTGGATCCCGCTGCCGGCAAGAATGCCCCCGCTCGCGCCCACATCGTTGCATGTCCTGACTGCGCACAGGAACTCCACTCCCTGGAGATGACAATGTCGCTCCTGAGCGAGTGGGAGGCCCCCCATGTTTCGTCTTACTTCGATCAGAAGCTCGCTGTGCGCCTGCGGGAAGAACAGGCTGCTCCCCCGGCAGGGTTCCTTGAGCGCCTTCGCACGCGGCTTCAACTCAACACCGGTCGCCAATTCCGTCCAGCGCTGGCCATGGCGATGGCATTGATGCTGATTGGTGGAGGGAGTAGCATCACGATTTCGATGCTGTCGCACACACCTCCCGTTGCCGAGTCAGCGCCGGTGAGAGACCTTCAAATCCTCGATAAGAACGAGCAGGCGTTACAGCAGGTAGACCAGTTGTTGCAGGACAATACGCCGATGGGTGCCGACTTCGGCCCGACCGGGCCCCAGAGCTAAGCTGAGCGAAAGGATGCGGCGAAAGTCTCCGGCCTGAGGGTGTTTGCAAAACGTCGAGAGATCAAAGCCTTCTCCCCCAATTAGACTTGTGGTGCGGCAATGTCGCAGAGCTACCGGGTAGGCTCAAACGAAGCTCGCCTGAGGACGAAATCTGAAGGACCTTAGGCAGGTCCTGGGGCCATGGTTCAACTCTCTTGTTGCTAAATTTATGAGATTTCTCACTCCAATGCGTTATGGGATCGCTGCAGTGGTTGGCTTATCGCTTACCGCCATGCCAGCTCATGCGCGTATGAGACAAGGTGGCCGGCAGAATACCGCCCCTCAGAGGGTGTTTCGCCAGCCCCCCCCGCCGGCGGCCAGCGGGC
>DASRLI010000324.1:0-16645 GCA_035648535.1 Occallatibacter sp.
GATCTATTCAACGATGGCAAACTGGACGCGGTGATCAACGTGATAGACGGCCACCCGGTGCTGCTGCGCAATGTTTCCAAGGATACGAACCATTGGTTGGGACTGAAGCTGGCGGGCGGAACGGGAAGCCCGCGCGATGCAGTTGGCGCCACCGTGTACGTAACTGCCAATGGGATGAAACAGCGAGGGGACGTGCTGAGCGGAGGCAGTTACGCTTCGACCAACGATCCGCGGCCGCACTTCGGTCTGGGGAAGGCAACGGCGGTGGATGCGATCGAAGTGCACTGGCCGAGCGGCAAGGTTGAACACTTTAACGTCCCCGGAGTGGATCGCATTGTGACGCTTACCGAGGGTGGGAGAAAGCAGTGACCGATATGCGCGGTGCGTCCGAATCTCGATCACTGGAAGAGGATTTCTCCTCATCAGGGAGGTTTCGCCTCTTGCGACGAGTCGCTACAATGGCTGGTGCGATGATTCCCCAATTCCGCGCAAATCGAATCTTCTTTGCTCGCCGGAGCCTGCTGCTGGGAGTTGCCGCCTGCGGCTTGATGGTATGGGCAGCAACGCCTGCGTTTGCGTCGGACGATGCGGCTGCTGCACCGCGAACGGAATACTCGCAGTCTGTCGACAAGCACTATAGCTATCGCTTTGGCGCGAACAATCCGTTTCTTCCTTCGAATGCCGCGACCGATTCGGGCCAGTTTATTGACTCAAAAAGTTTTCTCACTGCGAAGTACTGCGGGCATTGTCATCAGGAAGCGCATGCTGAATGGCGCCAGACGGCGCATGCGAATTCGTTTCGAGCCCCCTGGTACATCAAGACGACGAACCTGCTTCGCGATGAGAAAGGTATCGAATACACGCGCCACTGCGAAGGCTGCCATAATCCCATCGCGTTGGTTTCAGGCGCGCTGACGCCGCATTCGCCGGTCGATCGCAAGTTCGACGAGGACGGGATCACCTGCTCGGTTTGTCATTCCATTCAGAAGGTTGATACGCGCGGCACCGGAAGCTACGTGCTTGGAACCCCCGCGGTGATGATCGATGACGCAGGCAAGCCGATCTACGGCGAGGTGCCTGACAAGGATATTCTTGCCCATCTCGACTGGCACTCGCGAGCGGTGATGAAAGACTTTTATCACACCAGCGAGTTCTGTTCCGCATGCCACAAGGCCGCAGTACCCCGGCAACTGAATAACTACAAGTGGCAGCGCGCGATCTTTCTTTACGATGAATGGCAGACTTCCTCTTTCGCAAAGCAGTCTCCGCTTCCTTTCTATGTGAAGGACAAGCCGTCCACATGCCAGACCTGCCACATGGTTCCCGAAGATATTGTGACCAAGGACTATGGAGCCGAACCGGGCAAACTCAAGTCACACCGCTGGCTCGGAGCCAATACGCTGCTGCCGAAGTATTACAACTACGACACGCAGATGGAGCGGACCATTGCCTTTCTGCGCAATTGGGTTTTCAATGTGGACCTGTTCGGGTTGCAGCGCAATGGCGGCAAGATGATTGCTCCGCTTGGCAATGAGCCCTTCAAGATTGCGCCCGGGGATTCGCTCACTGTCTCGGTCGTAGTCCAGAACAAGGGGATCGCTCACAACCATGTTCCTGAACAGCGGGACTTTTACGAGAGCTGGGTGGAATTCGAATGCAAAGACGCGGCAGGGCACACGTTGATGCACTCCGGCGGCATTGGTTCGGGGGGTGCACTGGATCCAACTGCGCACAGCTTCACCAACCGGCTTGTCGATGTTAACGGGAAGCTGATCGATCTTCATCAGATCTGGAACACGCGAATCATTGCCTACAACAACACCATTGTCTCGGGCCGCTCGCAGATTGTTCGCTATGAGTTCACCGTACCCAAGGACGCCGTGGGCCCATTCACCATAACTGCCAAGGTCAACTATCGCCGCTTTAATCAGCACTACATCGACTTTGGTTTGGCAAAACACTACGAGATGCCGGTGGTGGAGATGGCCTCGCGCACGCGAACGCTGACGCTGGGGGCTAATCCGAAAGTGCCACCGGATGCCGCGGACAATGCGGACTGGATGCGATGGAATAACTACGGCATTGGCCTGCTCGACGCGCAGCAATACGCCGAGAGTACGCGTGCGTTTGAACAGGTTGTCCGCCTGCGCCCTGACTATGCCGATGCCTATACCAACGTTGCGATTGCCAACTTCCAGTGGCAGCGCTACGCTGTCTCGCGCAGCAGCCTTGAGAAGGCGCTCCAGCTTTCGCCGCACAATGCGCGCGCTCTCTATTACCTTGCGCTGGTGGAGCGTATTCAGGGACATCCGGCTGCAGCAATTGCCGATTTGCGCGAGGTGACAACGCAATACCCGCGTTCGCGCGACGCCCATCGCGAGCTTGGTTTCTCGCTTTATCAGATGCACAAATACGATGAGGCGCGCACGGAGTACGAGAATGTTCAGTCGATAGATCCGGACGACCTCTCCGCGCATTACATTCTCTCCATCGTCTATCGGCGCCTGGGCATGAAGGAGAATGCAGCGCGCGAGGCGGCTGCATTTGCGGATCAGAAGGACGACCCCACCGCGGGCGAATACGCGCTGGAGTTTCTGCGCAAACATCCAGAGGTGACTTCAGAGAGCGTTCCCTGGCACACCCACCAGAATTCGGCCATCCATGCTGTCGAAGAGAACGTAGGCGACGGGCAATGAAGCTGTGGCTAGCGTGCTTCGTACTGTTTGTAGTTTCTTCCAGCGTGGTAATGGCATCGTCCCGAAAGCAGCGGGAGCAAGGCGCTGCTGTGTTTGCCTCGAGCGGTTGTCAGCATTGCCACTCAATTCACCACGTTGGAGGTCATCGAGGGCCAGATCTCTCAGGCGTCGGTAGAAGGAAGAAAAAGTCAGAGATGCTGCGACAGATTACTTACGGAAGCAAGATAATGCCGGCCTTTGGAGATAGCCTTTCCAAGCCGGAGATAGATGCCCTGATCGCTTACCTGCGCTCCTGCCGCGACAAGCATATCCAGTGACAATTCCGGTTGCAGGACAATACTCCAAGCACTTGAGGATGCACCCATGAATGACGTGGTTTTGGCCCCGGCCGTGCGGCAACTGGAGCTTTTGCGCAGCGGAGAAATCTCGGTGGTTGAACTGACCGAGGCCCACATCCGGCAGATTGAGCGGCTTAATCCCAGGCTCAATGCGCTGGTGGATTTTGATGCTGACCGGGTTCGGAAACAGGCGCAGAGACTCGATGCAACGACCGAGCAACGCGGTCCGCTGCATGGATTGCCGGTCACGATCAAGTCTTCAATTGCCACTGCAGGTTACCGCTGCGAAATCGGCAGCCTGTTGCACCGCGGCGATGTATGCAACGAGGACGCGGTGGTGGTGGCGCGGCTTCGTGCAGCGGGAGTGCTGATTCTGGGGACGACCAACTGCCCCGAGTTTCTGATGGCCTACGAGACGGCGAATCTTCTGCATGGCCGCACATCGAACCCATGGAATCTCAGCCGCTCTCCAGGTGGATCGAGCGGGGGTGAATCGGCGGCGATTGCAGCCGGGCTTTCGGCAGCGGGACTGGGCAGCGATAGTGGCGGTTCGGTGCGCGAGCCGGCGCACTTTACGGGCATTTGCTCGCTCAAGCCGACGCCGGGACGCATACCTGGGCGAGGGCACCTTCCACCGTGTGTGGGGCCATTCGCGACACTCGGCGCAATTGGACCGATGGCGCGCACCATTGACGATGTTGCTTTGATGTTCCGCACCTTGTCCGGTCAGGACTTGCTCGATCCCCTGAGTCCGCCGGTCAAGCTGCGCGAACCGAGCCTGGATGAACTGCGGACTGTTCCGATTGGATTCTTCGAAGATGACGGGCTAGTCCCGGTAACGCCGGAGACGCGCGCGGCGGTGCAGGCAGCGGCTGCTGCACTCGCCGACGCAGGCTTTCGCGTTACGCCCTTCCGGCCACGGACTCTGGAACCGCTGCGGCAGTTGTGGTGGAAGTTTTTTGTGCAGTGCGGCGCAATGTTGTATGAGCCGGAGATTCGCGGCAAGCGCGACCAACTAAGCCCCATCTTCAAGGAGTTTCTCGGCTTCTCAGAGGCTGTGCCTCCACTAACGTCTGCCGAGCTGTTGGCGGCATGGGCCGAGTTGGACCTGCTGCGATCCAAAGTCCTTGAGGAAATGCGCGAGTTTCCGGTTCTGCTGTGCCCGGTGGCGAGTATCCCTGCGTTTCGTCACGACGAGCGCGTTTGGAACGTCGAGGGTCGAAAAGTCGAGTACCTTGACGCCATGCGGTACACGCAGTGGTTCAACGTGCTGGGGGCGCCGGCCGCGGTGGTTCCGGTGGGGTGGGCGAAGCAGGATACCGGCGAGAGTCTGCCGATTGGCGTGCAGATTGCAGCGCGGCCGTTTGACGATGAGATCGCGTTGGGGATTGCGGCCATTGTGGATGCCGCGTTCGGATTCTCTCCGCCTCCGATGGCGTTGGTGTAACTGCTGGCTCCCAAGATTCATGCGTCTCAGACCGGAAGTTTCGGCGCATTCAGGACAATCCAGACGTGCCTTGAATGGCGATCCATCTCCACCTTTTGGTGGAGGCGCAGAGGGAAACGGAGCGCTACACTTGGGCTTCCCCAGGATGGAGCGCGCAGTGTGTGCGTAAGCTGGCAGGAAAGATTTGCCGATGCACCTGATGTTCTGACGAGTGCTGGTTGCCGTCCCACGGTCGTGCAGGTGCTGGACCTGAAGATCGGCGCGGGCGAGTGCATCACCATGGCGGGGCCATGCTCGGTGGAAACCGAGTTCCAGTTGATCGCCACTGCCCACCATGTCAGCCGCGCGGGTGCGCGTATTCTGCGCGGAGGCGCATTCAAGCCGCGCAGTTCTCCTTATGCATTTCAGGGACTTGGCCTTGAAGGCCTGAAGTTGCTGGCCCGGGCTCGCGAATTGAGCGGCCTGGCCATCGTCACCGAGGTGATGTCGGAGGGCGATGTTCCCCTGGTCGCCGAATACGCAGACATTCTGCAGATCGGCGCGCGCAGCATGGAGAACTACGCGCTGCTGGAGGCGGCGGCGCGTTCCGGCAAGCCCATCCTTCTGAAGCGCGGCCTGGTTGCCACCATCGGCGACTTACTGCGCTCCGCGCAATTGATTCTCGATTTCGGCAATCCGAATGTGATGCTGTGCGAGCGCGGTATTCGCACCTTTGACACGGCCCTGCGCAATACTTTCGATGCAGCCGCGATTGCCCTACTCAAACAGATCACGCACCTGCCGGTGATTGCAGATCCAAGCCACGCGGCAGGACGCAGCGAACTGGTTCCTGCACTGGCGCGCATCGCAGTCGCAGCTGGTGCGGATGGGCTCTTGGTTGAGGTGCATCCCAATCCAGAAAAGGCATGGAGTGATGGGGAGCAGTCACTCAACTTTGCGGAATTCGATGCAATGATGGTCGCTCTCAATCCATGGATTGAGTTGCGCAATTTGGAACTGGAGCAGCGCGACGCGGGGACAGAAGCCATCGAGGTGACGGGATGAGGGCATCCTTTCGGCTTCTGGCGCTCGCCGTGCCTGTTGCGATGTTGCTCCCGGTTTGTGGCTTCGCTCCCGACCCCGCGAAAATGCCCGATGCGGATCTCATTGTCACCGCGGCGCGGGTCTACCAACCGCTCGCTGCTTTGCGCGGTGAGGAACGATTTCCCGTAGGCGCGCAACTGTTGCTGATTCATGCAGGCAAGGCTGAAAGGCTCGTGCCAGGATTTGCTGCGACTGCGGACGGGAATATTTCCTTCGACGGCAAGACTGTTCTATTCGCCGGGAAACAGGTGTCAAGCGATCCCTGGCAAATCTGGGAGTTGACGCTAAGCGATCACTCGCTGCGACGGCTGATCGCGAACTCTGCCGACGCGATTCGTCCGTTCTATCTTCCTGCCGGGCGCCTTGTTTATGCTCAGCGCACACCGCATGGCTTTCAACTGGAAGCTGCTGGGAGGGCGGATTCCGAGGTTCTAGCTCCTGTTGATGCGAATGCGGGTTCGTCTTTGACTCCGCTATCGTACGTGCCCGCAAATGCTGTGCCTGCCGATGTGCTGGCCGATGGACGCATTCTGTTCGAGGCTGATTCTCCCCTCGGTTCCGGTACGACTCCAGAGATGTTCCTCGTGTACTCGGACGGCTCGGGGATTGAATCTGTCCGTTGCGATCATGGAGCGACGCGGTGGGGTGGACGGCAGTTGGCGTCCGGCGATGTAGTGTTCACGCACGGCGCGAGCCTGGCGCGTTTCACTTCACCGTCGGCTCACGAGGTCCAGGTGAATGCACCACATGGCGACTATTCGGGCGCGATTGCGGAGACAGCTTTGGGAGATTGGCTGGTGAGCGCGCGGGCCTCAGCGGGTACGCACTATGCGCTCAAATTGTGGAAGCCGGGAGCCGCTGCGATGCAAACCGTGCTGGCTGTGAATGGAGAAGATATTGTGGAACCTGTCCTGGTTGCGCCTCGCACGCGGCCCCATCATCATCCGTCAGCACTCCACGATTGGAACTACGGAAACCTGCTGGCGTTGGACGCGCGTGCGTCGCGACTGGGCGATCTGCACAAGACTCCCGCAACGGTTCAGTTGGAGATGCTCGACGCGCAGGGACGAGTCGTCGTCGCTGGTACCGCACCTGTGGAGACCGATGGGTCTTTCTTTGTTCAGGCACCGGCCGACAAGCCGATTCGCTTTACGTTGCTCGGCGATACTGGTTCGGTTGTGCGCAGAGAGCAGGGATGGTTCTGGCTGCGGAGCGGCGAACAGCGCATTTGCGTTGGCTGCCACACGGGGCCGGAACGTGCGTCGGAGAATCGCGTACCGGCCGTGCTGCTTCGCACCACCACACCGGTTGACTTGACCGGTGCGAAGACTCTGCCTCGTTCGGTAAAGGGGAGCGAATGAAATGCTGATCCGACCTTTCTTTCTCTGCTTCGCTCTCTCCGTTGCCGCGGCGCAAACGGTTCCCCACGCGCCAACAACGTCCACCGCAGCGCCGACGATTGCCCAGCCGTCGACTGCCCTGGCAACGAACCAGCCGCCCATTCGATTTGAGGACGCAACCAACCAGGCAGGAATTCACTTTACGCATAGCTTCGGATCGCGCCAGTTGGGGTCGCTGCTCGAGGGCACTGGTGCGGGCTGCATCTGGTTTGACTACAACAACGACGGTCTTCCCGATCTCTATGTCGTCAATGGCCGCCCGCTCGATGACTCGATGCACCCGTATCCGCTGTTGGAAAAGCCTTCGACACCGCCGCACAACCATCTTTATCGCAATAACGGCAACGGCACTTTTACCGATGTGACAGAAAAGGCCGGCCTCAATCCGCAGATGTATTCGGTGGCGGTTACAGCGGCAGACTACGACAACGACGGATTTGTGGACCTGCTTGTTACCGGCTACGGAAAGACCGTTCTTTATCACAACGACGGCAACGGCCACTTTACTGACGTTACGGCAAAGGCAGGCATCAATGTAGACGGCTGGGCCATCAGTTCGACGTGGCTCGATTACGACAAGGACGGTTGCGTCGATCTGTTTGTCGGACGGTACGTGAAGTTTGATCCCAAATACCGCGCGTATTATGCGGCAGATAACTATCCCGGCCCGCTGGACTACGAAGGCGAGACCAACAAACTGTTTCATAACAACTGCAACGGAACCTTTACCGATGTCAGCGAAAAGTCCGGGATCAGCGCATTTGTAGGCCGCACCATGGGCGTCACTGCAGGGGACTTTGATAACGATGGTTGGGACGACATCTACGTGGCCAACGATCGCACGGAAAACTTTCTCTTCCACAACAAGCACGATGGAACATTCGAAGAAATTGCAGGCGATACCAACACGGCCTACGGCCAGAACGGAGAGTCCACTTCGTCGATGGGCCCCGCGTTTGCCGACTTTGAGGGAAGAGGAATTCTCGACTTGTGGGTGACTGACGGCCGCTACAACCGACTGCTGCATAACACCAGCAAGATGAACTTTGACGACATGGGGGCGACGAACGGAGTCTCGCAAGCCAATGCGCAATACGTGAGTTGGGGGACCGGCATCTATGACTTCGATAACGACGGAATCCTCGACATTCTGATCTTTCACGGCGGGCTGATTCACCTTATTCCGCAGGAGCACACGCTCTTTCGCGGGCTCGGCAACGAGCGGTTCCAGGATGTTTCGCGGGATGCCGGCGCGGTGTTGAGCGAACGAACAGTGGCGCGTGGTGCCTGTTTCGCCGACTACGATAACGACGGAAAGACGGATGCCTTCGTGGTAAATCTCGGCTCACAGGGAACGCTGCTGCACAACGTCTCCACCGCAACAGGCCATTGGATTGGCATCAAACTCGTGGGGGCGAGCAGTAATCGCGATGGCATTGGCGCGCGCGTTGAGGTGTACGCAGGAGGCAAGCGTCAAACGGCTGAGCGCGTCGCCGCGTCAGGGTACCTTTCGCAAAACGATGACCGCCTGCACTTTGGGTTGGGCGCGGCCGCGACGGTGGACAAGCTTGTCGTTCACTGGCCCAGCGGACAGGAGCAGACGCTGGAGAAACTGAGCGTGGACCGCGTGCTCACTGTGAAGGAGCCGAAGTGACAGTGAGGGGCATTAGCTGGCGTAACCGAGATGGTCTGCGGAGCGTGGCGGCAGCCGGGCTGATCGTCGCCTTCACGGTTCTGTGCGGACTCGCTCTTTGGCCTGCACTCAATCCGCCCGCACATGCCGATGACGAAGATGACGCGGTGCTTCCGCGACCGATCGAGTACGATTCGCCGTTAGAAGTTCTGGTCTCGTTTGACGGCGCGCGCCTTTACGTGCTCTGCCAGCAGAGCGAGACAGTTCGCGTGCTCGATGCAACCACGTATGCGTCGATCAAGACAATCGCGGTGGGACGAGTTCCGCGCGGTATCGCGTTTTCTCCTTCCGGCGATCGGCTATATGTAACCAACACCTGGGAGGACACGCTCTCAGTCATTGATACCCGGACGCTTTCTGTCATTGCCACCTGGAGCGTTGGCGCTGAGCCATCCGGTGTCGTAGCGGGCCCGTCTGGAGATTCGCTATTTGTTGCCAACCGAATTTCGAATGACGTGGCCGTGCTCGATGCCCATACTGGCGCGGAGCAGAAACGCCTGCTGGCTGGGCGCGGCGCCAGTTACCTTACCATGTCGCCTGACGGCAACCGGATCTACTGCACGCACGTCTATCCCAATCCATCGGCTCATCGCACTGCGCCCGAGTCCGAGATCACAGTCATCGATAGCAGGCGCGCCGCGGTTGTCGATCGCATTCCGTTGCACGCAATTGCGGGCGTGTTTCATGTAGCCTTTTCTGCCGATGGCCGCCTTGGCGCGGTGGCCGAATACCACCCCAAGAATCTTGTGCCGTTGGCGCACCTGGAACACGGTGGAGCATTTGCTTATACACTTACTCTCTTTGGTGCAGATGTAGGCAAGCCTGTTGAGGTCCCCCTCGATGAACTCGAACGCTACGCCTCGCAGCCGTTCGGAGTGGCGTTCGCTCCGGACAAGTCGCGCCTCTATGTGACGGTTGGCGGCTCTGAGTGCGTGATTGCAATCGATGTGCAGCGGCTGCTGCATTTCGTTCACGCAAGGCCACGCCCGGAATCAGGTTCCTTCGCACGGGACCTTTCAGCGAGTGCCAACTATGTAATTGCGCGCATTCCCGTGGGACACAACCCGCGCGGACTTGCGCTCAGCCGCGATGGACGCAGGTTGTTTATTGCCAACCGGCTTGAAGACACAATCAGCGTGATCGACACGGGCTCCAATCGTGTCGCCGCCACGATTCCGCTTAAAGAGCCAAGTGCTATCAGCGCGATGCGCTTTGGCGAGCAGACGTTCTATTCCGCGCGGTACTCGTTTCAGAAACAGATCAGTTGTTCAAGTTGCCACATTGATTCAACGTTTGACGGCCTCACCTGGGATCTGGAGCCCGATGGTTTTGGCCGCGACATTGTGGATAACCGGCTCATCGAGGACCTGAGGGGGACAGAACCGTTCAAGTGGAACGGAGGCAACCCGAACATTCCCACAGAGTGCGGGCCACGAACGGAGAAATATTTTTGGCGCTCGGAAACCTACGACAATCGCACACTTGCCGACCTCACCTTCTACATACTCAACCTTCCGTCGCGGCCGAATCGCTGGCGACTGCGTGGCTACGAGCTGACTCCGGAACAGCAACGAGGCAAGGCGCTCTTCGAGCGCGATGTTGACAAATTCGGTAAGCCGATTGCTTTGGAGAATCGCTGTTCCTATTGCCACAGCGGGAAGAAGGGTACCAATCAAAAGTCTTTTGATGTGGGCACGCGCAAGACCACCGACAACACGGGGTTGCTGGATACACCCCAGCTGACCAACATCGCTCTTACAGCGCCTTACCTGCACGACGGCTCTGCGCGCACGCTTGAAGAGATTTGGACTGTGAACAACCCCGCTGACAAGCATGGACGCACCAATGATTTGACGAAGGACGAGTTAAACGACTTGATCGAATACCTGAGGACGCGATGAAGAAGCCGGCATGCAAGAGAGTCGCAATGGAATTGCTCGCGTTGATCGTTGGGCTGCTATCGGCGGTACCGTTAGTTTGTGCCGCTACACCCGATATGCCTCGCTTCCGCTTTGAGAATTTCACCACGGCCAACGGCCTGCCAGACAATCACATCTTTGCGGTGTTAGTGGATGGCAACCGCGTATGGGCAGGCACGGAGAACGGGCTGGCCTTGTACGAGAATCATCAGTGGAAGACCTACACAACACAGGATGGCCTGGCACATCGGGCGGTGCTTTCGCTCGCCCTGGACAAGCGCACAGGTGATGTGTGGGCCGGCACTATGGGCGGCCTGAGCCGGGTTTCAGCAGGGCGAATCGTGAGCTACACGCAATTAAATTCAGGCTTGAGCAACGATGTGGTGTACGGTGTCTCGGTGGAGGGAGAGAATGTGTGGGTTGCCACTGCTGCAGGCGCTTGCCGTCTCGACCTGCATACTGGCCAATGGTCTCTCTATAACGAGCGCAACACGCCAATGGTGGAGATTTGGGTCTACGGAGTTTCGGCAACTCCCACAAAAGTATATTTCGCTGTGTGGGGAAGCGGGCTGCTGGAGTACGACCAGAAGACCGGGCGTTGGGACAAATACGAAGATCCCGACGGCGAGAATGAGTTGGTGCTCTTCAAAGACCAGGGGCTGATTCACGAAATTGTCTCATCGGTCAGTTATGTCGATAACATCGTTTGGGCATCGACATATTTTGGTGACAGCCGGTACGACGGCCGCTATTGGCACAACTTCCTGACTAAAGACAGCGGACTGCCTTCGAATTTCACAAACTTTGTCAAAGGCGTGGATGCGAATCGCGCCTGGTTCTGCACTGACAAGGGATTGGCGTATTACGACGGCGCTAACTGGGCAGTCTATCGCCCCTCCCTGACGACAGGTAAACCGGAGATGATGGTGCGCGACGCGCAGGGAAAGACCGCACAGATAGCCGTGACCACCGCTCCGGCCCATAACTACATTCTCGGAATCGACTTTGACGGCAGCGACATCTGGGTCGCCACAGCCAAAGGTTTAAGCCACGGAATCCGCCAGGGTCTGGGCGGTTCACCAACGAAGAAGGAGACAGCACAATGAATTCATTTGCAGATTTACTGGAAACAATTGCTCACGCACCGATCACCAAGCGCGCAATGACCAATCACGGCGTATTGAACGAAGCTTTTGCGTATCCCAAGCCCAGTTCGTTCTCGCGCGGCATGCGGATCGATCTGAACGGCATCACCATTCTGCTGATTTCGGGGACGGCGTCGATCGATGAAAACGGCACGAGCGTGCACATCGGTGACTTTCGCGCACAGATGCGGCGCACTTTCGCAAATATCACGGGACTGCTGGCCAGCGAAGGCTGCACCTGGCACGACATGGTGCGCACCAGTTGCTACCTGCGCGACATCGAACGCGACTATGAAGCATTCAACGAAGAGCGGACAGAGTTTTACAGGGAGCAGGGGCTCGATCCATTGCCCGCGTCGACCGGAATCCAGGCCATTCTGTGCCGGCCGGAACTTTTGATCGAGATAGAGGCCATCGCCATGTTTCGCACCGACGATAAAAAGGCCGGCAAGGAGTGACTATGAGGCGCAGCGGTTGGTTGCGGGCCGCAGCGGGTTTGTGCGCCGTGACCGGCGTGATGTATGCCGCCAGCCAGGGGCCGAGCGGTAACTCGAGTTCGCCACTGCGCAAGGACGCGCACGCGTGCGAATGCGGGGCGCATCCGCCTGCTCCACCGCGTGATCGGGAGGTCACTCCTTATGCAGGTGAACCGAAAGACCTGAGCCCTTACGTCAAGTTCGCTTCGCCCTATGATCTGAATTACGTTCATCCCAATATCTATTCGGGTGCAGGGCGCGATTTGCCTGAGCCGCGAAATCTGACCGAGGTGCGGATTGGCTTCTTCGGACCAATCGAACATAACCCGGAGCAGGTTTTCGGATTGCGCATGCTGCACGGCGCTCAATTGGCCGTGGAAGAGGCGAATGCGCGCGGCGGGTATGGAGGCAAACCATTCCGGCTGATGCTGCATAACGACTACGACAACTGGCAGGCGAAGGCCATGTACGGCGACGATCGGCCAACCGATCCGGCAATTTGGGGCTCGGCCTCGAATGAAGTGGTGAAGATGGTGTATGACGATCAGGACTGGGCGATCTTCGGCTCCATCAGTTCTGACTCGACGCACATCGCGCTGCGCGTGGCACTCAAGGCGGAGATACCTATCGTCAACTCAGCTTCGACAGATCCCACGATCCCCGAGACTTACATACCGTGGTACTTTACCGACCTGCAGGACGACAGGGTACAGAGCCTGACTTTGGCGCGGCACATTTACAGCGAGCTTGGTTTAAAGCGTGTTGCTCTGCTCCGCGTGAACAGCCGCTACGGCCGCTTTGGAGTGATAAAGTTTCGCGATGCTTCGCGGCGTCTCGGCCACCCGGTGGTGATCGAGCAGAAGTTCTTGCCCGGCGATCAGGACTTCGCGCGACAGCTGAAGGTGATTCAGGAATCGCGGACTGACGGGATCGTGCTCTGGGCAGATGAGATTCCGGCGGCGCGGATACTGAAGCAAATGCGCAGCCTGGGCATGAAGCAGCGCGTCTTTGGAGCGTATCGCACGCTGGGGCCTGAATTGTTAAAGGAGGCAGGGCCTGCGGCAGAGGGATTTGAGGCGGTCTTTCCTTACAATCCCAATCGCGACGATCCGTCCTGGATCGACTTCAATCGCCGCTATGAAGAACGCTTTCACGAAAAGCCGGAGCAGTTCGCCGCGCTGGCCTACGACGCGATGAATACCCTGCTGGACTCGATCTGCAAGGCGGGACTGAATCGCGCCCGGATTCACGATGCGCTTGCCGACATCGAGCAATACGACGGTGTCACGGGCCGAATGGTGTTTGACCCGAACCAGAAGAATGTGACTCCTATGTACATGGGCACAGTTCAC
Organism: Occallatibacter sp.; assembly: GCA_035648535.1. Taxonomy (GTDB): domain Bacteria; phylum Acidobacteriota; class Terriglobia; order Terriglobales; family Acidobacteriaceae; genus Telmatobacter. Next base: position 13,550 of record DASRLI010000324.1, read on the forward strand.
AACGGTGAAATCACCTACCGTATGGCGACGATGGATAAGGAGCCCGTCGCAACGCACGCGCCTTACGCACGAGTAGGAGAGGATGGAACAGAATTTGCCGGGCCACATGCCGCGGACTTGCCCGTTGGGCCCGTGCGGGTAGTTCTTTTCGGCCCCGGAGCCCAGGAGATTGTGGAGTCCCCCGAGGTGGTGTCGCAACTCCACGCCGAAGAAGCGCAAGGCCGGAAGTGGATGCTGTTGCCTGTGGACAGCCAACAGAACTGGGGCGCGGCTTCGACCCAATTGGTTCACGAGTTGATGGATGAACATGCGTTGGCCATCGTGGCATTGGATCGCGCGGCGAGTCACCTCTCGGAACAGTTGGCGCTGAAGAGCTTTGTTCCCGTGATAGCCCTGAGTAACGACAAGTCGCTCACGGCGGCCAATGTGCCGTGGATTTTTCGGCTCCCCCCTGGGACGCGCCCAACGGCTGCGCTGCGCCTGCTGGAACAGGCAGTGGGGCGGGTGGGGGCTAACTCGGAAAAAGTGCGAAATCTGTTGGCATCCGGGGACGCAATTTCGGGATGGACCTTCCTCTCAACGGGAGAGTTAAGGACACAGTAGATCCAATCGAATTCTGATTTATGCTGCGCGAGCAGGGATAACGAGCGGGGCGATCTTGCGAGAGATCTTCTCTGGAAAACATGATTTCGCTGAATACAGCGCATTGCGTCGATGGATATGGATTGAACGGCACCGGCCGCTGCGCAGGCAGCCCCCAAAAAAGATCAGGCGGCCACCTGTGTGAGAGGCAGCCGCCTGTAGGTCAAACCGAACATCTACAGCAGGAGACAAAGAAAAGATACCAACTACTTGATTCCTTGTCTTGGACCAATTGGGCGACGATCGAGTCCATCAATAGATTGAGACGGGATGTAACTGCACGACCGTGATCTGCCCAAGCAGAGCCGTCGCGAGTGACAAGCTCAGCGCCCACAGAAATACATTCTTCACGGCTACTCACCATGCCCGGCACTGAGGCCTTCGCCCAAGGCGCCGCTCCATTTATTCCACTTGGCTGTGAGCTTCGGATCTGACAAGGCCTTGATGTAGACCCCGCCCACCACGCTGCGGGCTTCGAAGGAAATATGCTTCCCGGTCTTGGTGTCATACCAGTCTGAAAGCGGCACGCGATCGGGCGTTTCGTTGGTCCACTGGTAGACGGGGTCAATGAGCGCGTCAAACTGCTTGGGATCGGATGCAAGAGTGGCTGTCCAGACAGACCAATCGAGCTTGGTGTAATCTGCGCGCACGTCGAGCGGAAGTCCGTACTTGTTGATCTTCGTCATGTAGTAGGCCAGCTCGGTGTCGCGAACGCTTTTTGGAAACAGGTTGTAACCGAGAATCTGATCCCACACCAGGTTGTATTTCTGGCTCCAGGTATTCGGACTATTAAATGCGAGCTTGTAGTGATCTCCCTCGATACCCATGGAGACCCATTTCTCGGCCATGGATTTTGCGGCCGAGCTGTATTCGGTGGCGATGTCCTCATGCTTTAGAAGATGTGCGAGATTGGCGTAGGCGGCTAGCCCTTCAATCGCTTTGATCGAAAGGTTGGCGTTGTGGGCGAGGTGTCCCGCAAAATCATCCGTACTGAGCTGGTTCTCGGGATCGAGCCCCTTGTCTTTGAGATACTGTGCCCAACTGGTCAGCTGCGGCCAGAAGCGCTCTGCAAGCCGCGCATTCCCTTCGGCACGAGCCAGAGCGTCGACGAGGATAAGCATATTGCCGCTTTCCTCAACGGGCATCTGGTTCTCTTCAGTCTTTTCTCCGCCACCGTACACTTGCCCATTCGCCAATGGATACTGACCGAGATCATGCGGAGAGAACGGAAACCGCCAGCGTCCAAGAGCGGAGTATTCAAGCACGGGGAGAAGCTGTGCCTCAAGCAGCTTCGGCTGCAGGAAAAGGAACAAGGGAGCCGAAGGGTAGATGACGTCTACCGTGGCGATGCAGCCGTTCGATGTGTTTTCTTTGGGAAACATCAACGCATCGCCATTGAGATCGGCGGCGATTTTGTGTGCGGCGAGTGACTGCCGGTAAGCAAGAATGGAGAGAGCCGCGTAGTGTTCTCCACCAACTTTGATCAAGTCGTCGGTCAGGTCCTTATCAAATGCAGTGCCTTGTGCATCGAGCGCGGAGTACTGATCTTCTGATACATCCAACAATTCTTCCACCGGCATGTCGTTCCGTTGCCAATAAGGTCGGAGATTGCGCTGGAAGAACTGAATGGCATAGCCGTCGGTATAGGCGAGAAGCAGATGACGCTTGACGGGCGCAGCGCTGACCGCGCCAAGGTCGAAGACCACTGCAAGATGCGGGCAGAGCCGGCCGGCGGGCTGGGGCATGTCTATGGAGTCGCTTTCCGCAAGAATGCCTGTGGCTGCAAAGTCCGCTGCAGGATGAGGCGCGATAACCGTGGTGGCATCCTCATCCTTCGGAACTGCCAGATGGAAGTAACCCCAGTCGATGCGGAGATTGTCACCGGAACGATTGAGGATGTTCTGGTCGCGCGATCCGGCGGAAAGAACATTCAGGCGCGAGGTATGGTTGCGGAACGTCACTACCTGCTGGCCTCTTTCGTTGACTGAAATCACGGGATCCACATCAAGAAGAATCGAGACCTTGTGCGGAGCCCCATCGGTTGCTTTCACGCTCCAGGTTAGATAAGTAACCGACCGCGACAGGAGATCGATATTGTTCATGATCGCCGGGGTAAAGAACGTGAGTGCCAGCGTGATGCCATCCTGGGTGAATTCGTAGCGCGTATGCGTCGGCGTGATCGAACTCGCAGTCTGGCGCATTGCGGGAACGGGATCGGGACGGCGGCCCGGGACCCGCCCCATGAAGCGATACGGCTTGCCGTCGATTCGCGCAATACCGTTGATCGGCTGCGGGCTCCCCGTCCAATGGGTCGCCTCTGAATCCGCGAGATTGGTGCTTGTAGACCAGACGCTGAAGTACGGGTCGTGCGCAATCAGCGGAGTCGCAGGCGGTCTCTGCTGACAAAGGGCAGAGCTGACACCAAGACAGGAAATGATGCAACATGCAAACAGC
>DASRLI010000325.1:0-12146 GCA_035648535.1 Occallatibacter sp.
AATGAGCGCCCCTGGCTCTTCAACTTCCTCATTGCGCCCATGGCGGTCATGTCTATCGGACTGGTCGGCGGTGCGCTTTCCTATTTGCTCAGGCGCGAGGGCGTCGATCCCGCGCACGGCGCCAGCATTGTCGCGCTGGTCAGCCTGCCACATGCGATCTATTTTCTGTGGGGCCCGATTACGGACTTCTGGTTGCGTCGGCGAACCTGGCTCATGCTGGCGGCCGCTGCGGCTGCGGCAGCGCAGTTAGTTGCATTCCACCAGCCCCGTCTTGCGTCGTCGCGGGCAGTCGGCTTCATGTTCCTGGGTTTGTGCTTCGGAGGGCTTGTCGTGGCCGCATGTGGCGGCATGATGGGCACACTGCGTAGCGAAAAGAGCCGCCGTCTTGCCGGCAGTTTTTACCAAAGCGGTTCGCTGGCCTTCGGCGGGCTCGCAGTCTTCCTGCTCGTATCGCTTGCGGACCGCCTTCGGCTTGGATCGCTTGGTTGGATTGTTGCGGTCATGATCGCTTTGCCATCGCTCTTCGCCTTGGCCGCGCCAAGCCAATCGGTACTCGGCGAGCACTCCGCGAGGGAGGCGGCTTCGCGCTTCTGGCAGGAGTTTCGCTCCACTTTTCTGCGCTGGGAAGCGATTCCCTACACGCTGCTTATTACGTTTCCCATGTGCAGTGGCGCCATGATCGGTTTGCTGCCGGGCCTCGCGGCCGATTACGGCGTCAGCGGCCGCCAGGTCGCCTGGATGAATGGCGTGGCCGGAGCGCTGCTGATGGCCGCAGGCGCCATGTCGGCGTCATTGATTCCCGTCCGGATTCGTGCCCCAATCGCATTCCTGCTGGCCGGCCTTTTCAATGCGGCCGCTCTGGCTTTGCTCGCTCTGGGAGCGCTACGGCCTTCGGTTTACTTCACGAGCACGGTACTCTACCTCTTTACCATCGGAGCCTGCTACGCCTTGTTCACAGGAGTGGCGCTGGAGTTTCTGGGCGGCTCCGGCAAGAGTGGCAGTTCGCGCTACGCCATCATCAACTCACTGGGCAACCTGCCTGTCGCTTATATGGCGTACCTCGATGGCAGAAGCTATGCATATTGGGGCCCACGCGCCATGCCTGGCGCGGATGCTGTGCTGAGCGCCGTTGGAGCCACTCTGCTGCTTGCACATTTTGTAGTAAGCCGGCGCCGAAAACAGTCAACGGAGAAACCGAACAGCAGCGTCTAGTTCAGGAGCCACATTACCGCTCACTCGCCTGCTTCAGAATCGGGCCCAGCGAACCGGGGTTGTCGCCTAGCTGCGGATTGACCCGGAAGTCCCAGACCGAGGGGTTGATGTCGGACGGGGACAGAATCTCCACCAGCGCATATTCGCCGATGGTGAGTTGCTGCTCCGGCTGGATGCGCAGCCAGTGCTTGCCGGGCACCACTTCCACTTTAGTAGGAATTACGTTTTCGTCCTGAGTTACCTTTCCCGTGGGGCCTACGCTTATGGCGCCGACTATGCGCACAGCCTTGCGTTCGTCCACGCGGACAATGGCGAAGCCCGATTTGTCTGAGTGTGCGCCGTGCTTGCTGTTGCTGGCCGATCTTGCGTGGCTTGTGTCGATGGTTACGGCGTGGGAGAGAACCGGCTCGGATTCGTCGCTCACGTTGAGCGAGAGATAGATTGCCGGATCGTTGACATGCAGGTGGACCTTGGCGTGCGCGCCCTCCAACTCGAGATTGGCCTTCGAGGCGGCAAGAGGGTTCAGTGTACTTATCCCGTGGCGCGTCTTCGCGTTCACGTCCAGGTCGATGGGCTTCAGCTCAACCAATTCCTGCGTGCCCTGAAAAGTGTCGAGCGCAAAGACGCCGTCTTCATCTGGCAGCTCGAGCCCGGGAGAAACCTCCGGCATACGGGCCTTCTGTAGGTTGCGTTCATCAGTCTCTTCCTTGTCGACGTCTTCGGCCTCTTTCATGGCCGGCGAAGGCGCTTCCCCGGTTGGGGTCGCATGATCACGTTCCCACTTGCGCGTGGCGTCCCAGTCCACTAGGTCGACAGGCATTTCCTCCCAGTCGCTGCGCTCCAGCGAAAGGTAGCGCACGCGGTCGCCTGCGATCGTGTACTGGCGGACCAGCTGGTAGGAGCCGTCCTTGAGAATAAGGCGATGATTTCTGGTCAGGCCGGGCGCATCGGGCTTCAACACTAGCGGCGTCTCTTTCTTCTCGCTCTGAGACGACTGCGCCGAGACGGCGACCGCCGCAAACAGCAGGAATGCCAGCGAAACAGGCAACAAACGGCGAACATTTGGGAATTGGTTCATCGGACACAGTTTAGACGAACCAGACTGGCCGGGGTTGGCGGTCTTGGAACACTCCGCGGGCGATTATCGCGAGGAATCCCTTGAATCCCTACCCAACGCCCTCACCAGCCGGGGCAAAAGAAGCTGGGTGCCCCATGCTTTCCTCGTGTTCCAGCGAAAGGGTTGTAAACCACGAATCGAAAACCCATCCGCCTGGGCTAAACGGCCGCTAAATAGCTCATTGAAAATGTACTTAAATGAGGTCCCCGTCGCATCCGCGGAGGTTCCAGACGAATTTTCCACTTCCTTCCCGTTTCCAACTCTGCCATACTTGATTGTGCCCACCAGGTACGTCCAATCACAACAATCCAATTTTGAGGTTGCATCGATGTCGGCAAAGTATGTCTTTGTGACGGGCGGAGTTGTATCCAGTTTAGGCAAGGGTTTGGCCGCAGCTTCGATCGGCTGTCTGCTTGAAAGCCGTGGCTTGCGCGTAAATATGATGAAGTTTGACCCGTATCTGAACGTCGATCCGGGAACCATGTCGCCCTTCCAGCACGGCGAGGTTTTTGTCACCGACGACGGCGCCGAGACTGACCTGGACCTCGGCCATTATGAGCGCTTTACCCACGCGCCGCTCTCGCGCGACAACAACCTGACCACCGGTCGCATCTACGAGCAGATCATCCTCAAGGAGCGCCGCGGCGACTACCTGGGCAAGACAGTACAGGTGATTCCGCACGTCACCAATGAGATCAAGAACGCAATGCGCAAGGTCTCGGCGAACGGGGCTGACGTAACCATCGTCGAAATCGGCGGCACGGTAGGCGACATCGAGTCGCTGCCGTTTCTTGAGGCCATCCGCCAGATGCGCCAGGAACTGGGCCGCGAGAATACGGTGTTTGTCCACCTTACGTTGGTGCCGTGGATCTCCGCCGCGCAGGAGTTGAAGACCAAGCCGACGCAACACTCAGTGAAGGAACTGCTCTCTATCGGCATTCAGGCCGATGTGTTGCTCTGCCGCTCCGACCGCAGCCTGCCGCGCGAGATGAAGCAGAAGATCGCCGCCTTCTGCAACGTGGAGGAGAAGGCAGTCATCGGTGCCACTACTGTGCCCTCCATCTACGAAGTCCCGCTTCGTTTCGCCGACGAAGGCCTTGATGCGCTAATTCTCAAATACCTGCACAAGGACGCGCCGGAGGCTGATCTCAGCAGGTGGAAAGATCTGGTAGATCGCTGCTACCACCCCAAAGATGAAGTTCACATCGCGATCGTCGGCAAGTATGTGGAGTATGAGGACAGTTACAAATCGCTCAAGGAAGCACTGACTCACGGAGCCATATCGCAGAATTTGAAACTCAAGGTCACCTGGATCGAGGCTGAGGGCCTCGAATCGAAAACCCCCGATGACCGGAGTTATGAGTTGCAGTTGGAAGGATTCGACGGCATTCTTGTTCCCGGAGGCTTCGGAAAGCGGGGCATCGAAGGCATGTTGAACGCCATCCGTTACGCCCGCGAAAAGCAGGTGCCGTATTTCGGAATCTGCCTCGGCATGCAGACGGCTTGCATCGAGTTCGCGCGCAACGTTTGCGGGTTGAAGGACGCCAATTCCAGTGAGTTTGATCCCGCAAGCCAGCACCGCATCATCTACAAGCTGCGCGAATTGCTGGGCGTTGAAGAGATGGGTGGCACCATGCGCCTGGGCGCGTGGACCTGCATCCTGCAGGAGGATTCACTGGCCGCAAAGGCTTATGGCGGCGCCACCGAGATCAGCGAGCGCCACCGTCATCGCTACGAGTTCAATCGCGAGTACGAAGCTCTGCTGACCGGCGGCGGCCTGCGTCTCAGCGGTACGACACCTGATGCGACCTATGTTGAGATTGTCGAGATTCCCGGCCACCCCTACTTCCTCGGCTGCCAGTTCCATCCCGAGTTCAAGTCCAAGCCCCTAGAGCCGCATCCGCTGTTCCGGGAGTTCATTGTGGCGAGCTACAAGAATCGGAAAAACCACTTGACTCCCGAATTGGCAATCGAGCCGGCCGCAGTACAAAAATGACCGGACGGCGTAAATAATCACCACTTAAACTGCTGAACGAGTGCCAGTCTCATTTAACGTCCATTGATACAGATTGGTGCTCTGGGGCTGACAAATTGGCCCCCCATGGACCTGCGCCGGGAGCGCTCAACCTGCTATTGACAATGCCGCTTCACCGGCCTATTGTTTGATCGTTTTGTGATCGAGGAAAAAACATCATGGCGTACTTTCAGCTTCAACCCGCGGAAGTGGACCTTCAACAGTTGGCAGACGAGTATTGGCAGGAGGCAGGCGAAAGAGAGCGGCAGCTTGAAGCGGCCGCCTATGAAGCCGGAGAAGCGATTCGCAGCGGTGAGCACACGCTGCCTAACTTGGAAACCATCGTTCGGTGGAAATCCGAGCGCATGGTCCATTACTTGATCGGCAACGGAAGCGAGAACATCCGAACCGCACTAGCGGTGGCTTCCTCGCCGAACGCATCGCCTGAAGAAGCCGTCAACGCACTGGTCGCGCTGCGCGGCGTGGACATTTCCATCGCTTCCGCGATTCTGTCCGCGATTTACCCGGAGCGCTATGCGGTGCTCGACTTCCGTGCCCTGGAGGCGCTTGGTCACGCGCGTCACGACGTCCGTTTCTATGTCGAATACAACGCCACGCTGAGGCACCTTGCCGAGTGCGCGATCGTGAAGCCGCAAGAAGATCTTCCCGCCCCAACCGCGCTCCATGCGCTGGAGAGGGCGCTATGGGAATGGTCGCGGACCCATGCGGAAGAGTTGGCTGCGCATTGACCTGCTCACTGCATCGGCAGCGCCCGACGGGGTAAAATCGCCTTCGTGAGCAACTCGTTTGAAATCGGGCCGGTGCAGGTGGGCGCAGGCCGGCTATTCCTTATTGCCGGGCCGTGCGTTATTGAGAGTGAAGGCCACGTGCGCACGATGGCCGACGCCCTCCAGCGAATCACGTCCGACCTTGGCATTCCATTTATCTTCAAGGCCAGCTACGACAAGGCCAACCGCACCAGTGTGAAGAGCTTTCGCGGCCCCGGCCTTGTCGAGGGCACCCGCATTCTTGGTCGCCTGGCAAGGGAGACGGGGCTGCCGGTGCTCACCGACGTTCACGAGCCCGGCCATTGCGAGGTCGCCGCCGAGGCAGTGGACGTATTGCAGATTCCCGCATTCCTGTGCCGCCAGACCGACCTGCTCGTAGCCGCAGGAACAACCGGACGTGCCATCAATATCAAGAAGGGGCAGTTTGTCGCGCCTGGTGACATGGAGCACACAGTCGAAAAGGTGCGTTCTACCGGAAATGATCGGATATTTCTCACCGAGCGGGGCTCCAGCTTTGGCTATAACAACCTGGTAGTGGATTACCGGTCGCTTGCCGTGATGCGAAACATGGCGCCAGTGGTGTTTGACGGCACACATTCGGTGCAGCAGCCCTCAGCGGCCAATGGCGTTAGCGGAGGCCAACCGGAGTTCATTCCCCTGCTGGCACGGGCCGCGGTGGCAGCGGGCATCGACGGACTGTTTCTTGAAGTCCACGACGACCCGGCAAACGCTAAGTCCGATGGGGCGAATGCGCTGGATCTGAAACTGCTCAGGCCGCTTCTCGAAAAGTTGCTGGCGATTCACCTGGCAGCTGGTTAATCAGCCCGATTACCAGAGGTTCGAAGAAATCAGGACGGGCGGCCCGGGCTTGCCGTCAATCACATCCGACTTGAGCACCATTTCCAGGTTCTTGTTCTCCCAACCTGCCGGCACCTGCTTGACTATTTGCTCAAGATACTTGGGCGAGCCGACAAAGGCGCTCGCAGCTTCGGTGCCATAGGGACCGATCCCGGCAATCACCATGACAGGCCCCTCAGTGGTTGGATCGTGGTAGCTGGCCACAATGGCATAATCGATAGCGACCGAGGAATAGGGCTTCGAGAAATCGATGGCCCAATCCGAATTCTGAGGATTCTTCTGGTCGAGAATCTTGGCCATCGGGCCCTGTGTGAAATGAAATCTCATCGGACTAACCATGCGCATCGTCCACGCATTATTCGTCGCGCCAATCAGAATCAAGGGTCGTGAGCGAAGATCCGTCAGGCTGGTTTCAGTATCTTCCTTGATCTCATAGGCGGCGCCGTGCTGGCGCAGAACACCCGCGAGGTTAGCAAGTGCGGTTGCCGTTGCAATAGAAACGTGGTGATACGGACCAGTCATGTGATCGATGAAGCTGGTCTGATCCGGTTCCGGCCCGAGCTTAATTGGGTGGCTGGTTCCCACAACGATCAGAATCGGTCGCGGCGAGTTGACGAGCGGACCCCAAAGCCTGTCGACGACATTGGGTTTGGGTGAAGTAAACCTGCGATAGCAATACGTGCCGGCGACGGCAGCGACCAATAACAGCGCAACCAGGCCGAACGCGGCTATGCGATAGCGATGCCGGCTTAAAGTTAGCAGTCGATGAGCTGCGGTCAGGCCTTCACTTGAAAATCCGGTCCGCGTTTCTGGCTCTTCCGGCGTCCGCAGTTGGAACTCCGGCACATAGGAACCGAGCGGCAGCTCAATCTGCAAATGGGTGCCATTGCCGTTCTCGTGATAGTACTGGGCAATCCGCTTTCTCACTTCGCTGGCGCTGAAGCGGACCACGGGGTCGGCGCTGGTGTCGTAATCGGGATCGCGTCCAAAAACTTCGACGCCCAGGGTCCGCTCTTTCAATTCACCGGAGTGGCCGTCAAGGGCAGCGTCAACAACGTACTTAAGCAAAGCGGGATAGCGCTTGCTGCCGCGAAAATGATAGCTGGCAAGGATGGCGTCAAGCTCTCTCAGAACCAGTTCGCGGTCGGCTCCTGAAGCAGGTGCCCAAAGCTCCGGAGATTGCGTACTTTCAGACATACTAAGGTCTTTATCACTCTATCCGGGGGGTAGCATACACCCGCGCGGCTTGGGTTGTCACGAGCGAATCTGGGGCGCGAAACGGGGAAGAGCGGCTGGAATTATTCGAGAAGCGAGAATTTTCTAAAATACTTATTGTCAATAATATACAAATAAAGTTCACGTCTAGAATGAATGTAACATACGGTATCAACCTTGCGCGCGCCTATACCGAAGACAAGAATGCCCACGGTTTGGAAATCTCCAATCTCCGGCGAGCTGCAGACAGTGAGCACGAATGTGGGGATTAGTGTGTCTCGCACACATTGCCGGATAGCTTGAAGGTTTCTGAACCTCTTTGCGGCAAACCGGGTCCAGTTTTTTCGCTCAGAAAATGTATAGCGGGGAAGAAGGACCGGGTTGGGTGCAAAGAGCATTCCAATCTTCCGGAGGGAAGATTATCGATGGCCCGCGCGCCCTCAGCTGGGCGTCGCAGGGCATTACGCGGGGTTTGTACGGCATTGAAAGACCGTTCAAACCCGGAACTTGAATCAATCATGGAGGCTCCAATATGACGCTACGCAAAATGATGAGACCTATAATCGGGTCCGTGTTCGCCCTTCTTGTGCTTGGGATTTCCCAAGTGCTGCTGGGCCAGGCAGTAAACGGCACGCTGCTCGGAACGGTGACTGATTCCACCGACGCAGCCATTTCCAATGCCCAGGTGACAGCTACACTCACATCCACCGGCGCAATTCACCAGTCCACAACCAATGCGAGCGGAAACTACACCTTCCCCGACATGCAACCCGGTATCTACATCATCACCGTCAACGCAACCGGATTTAAAAAGGCTGAGCAGCAGAACATCAACCTGCTCGCCAACACATCGCCCCGCGTCGACGTTACGCTCCAACCCGGTAATGTCTCTGAAACCGTCGTCGTCACCACGGCGCCTCCGGTTCTCCAAACCGATCGCGCCGACATCAGCACCAAGATCGAAGCGCAGACCGTGATGGAGTTGCCGCTCACCACCAACCGTAATTACCAGTCGCTTCTCAACCTGGTGCCCGGTGTCGCACCCGCAGTCTTCCAGCACTCGCAGTTCTTCAACGCCTCAGACTCCCTGCAGACTGAAGCCAACGGCATGCCGCGCGTCAGCAACCTGTACCAGATCGAAGGTATCGACGACGACGAGCGCACCGGCCTTCTACAGATCCTGATTCCGCCGGCAGAAGCGATTCAGTCGGTCGACATCTCGACCAATAACTATGAAGCCGAACTTGGCCGTTCAATCGGGGCCATCACCAATGTGACACTCAAGTCCGGAACCAGCCGATTCCACGGTTCGGCCTTCGAGTTCATTCAGAACAACGCCGTCAACGCCCGTTCTTATTTCGCCGGGCCGCTCGGCCATCTCTCCTACAACTACTTCGGCGGCGCCCTCGGTGGTCCCATCGTCAAGGACAAGCTGTTCTTCTTCGGTGATTATCTCCGCACCATTGACCACGAACAGGTTAGCAGCACATTCACAATTCCAGATGCTCGTTACTACACGGCAAACAGCAGCGGCAATATCGATCTCAGCGCCGCCCTGGTCGGAACCAAGGGACAAGTCTACGACCCCGCGACAGGTGACGGCTCTACCGCGCATCCCCGCACCCCGTTTGTCAACAATCAGCTTCCTCTGAACCGCGTCAATCCCGTTTCGCTCACCATCCTCCAGGACTTGAACGCGGCGGCGGCAAAGTACGGAAAACTGAACTCCACCTTGCCCCTCTCAGCCCCCACAAACAACTACACCACCAATCTGCCCTTCACCAAGGCATCAAACAGCTACGACATTAAGATTGACTTCACCCCCACTGAGAAGAATCACCTCAGCGGCCGGTACAGCTTTCAAAACAACGCCACCTACCAGGCGCCTGCGTTCGGTAACTTCCTGGGCGGTCCACAGGGTGGCGGCTTTGAAGCCAACGGCACCCAGAATACCTACAGCACCGGCGGCAACTGGGATCACGTCTTCTCGCCTAGCTTCTTCACCGAAGCCCGCGTAGGCGTCGCCCACCTGCGCAACTCGGCCAACCCCAACGATTATGGATCCAACGACGCAACCACCATCGGTATCCCCGGCGTAAACATCGCCGGGCAGCCATTCACCAGCGGCCAGGTGGGCCTCACCATCAACGACGGATTCTCCAGCCCGCTGATTGGCTACTCGGCATCCGTGCCTTGGATCAGGGCTGAGTCCAACATCGATATGGTGAACAACTGGACCAAGGTCAAGGGCAACCATACCATCAAGTGGGGCGTCGACCTTCGCCGCGTTCGTGACGATCTTCTACAAGACCAGACCTTCAGTCCGCGCGGCGCCTTCACCTTCTCAGCTAACCAGACATCAAGCACCGGTGGCAGCACCAACGCGGTCAACGACATCGCAAGCTTCCTCCTCGATCAGCCCAGCCAGACGGGCCGAGACCTCAACACGTTCTTCCCCTGCTACAGGCAGTGGTGGTTCTTCGCATTCGGCGCCGACAAATGGCAGGCAACATCCAAGCTGACCCTCGATCTTGGCGTTCGCTGGGAGTTCTATCCACCCGCAACGCCAAGAATCGCAGGCGGCTTCTCCAACTACAACCCAACCAACAACACCATCGTTCTGGCTGGCCTCGGCTCCAACCCGTCCAACCTCGGGATGGCCACCCACTACGACTACTTCGCTCCGCGCACGGGATTCTCCTATCGCCTCACCGATGCCACCGTTGTTCGTGGCGGATTCGGCGTCAGCTACATTCCATTCACCGATAACACCTATGCCTACAACTACCCCATCCGCGCCAACAACAGCTATCAGCCCGCGGGTGGTTCGGCATATACGCCGGCAGTCCTTAGTGATGGAGTCACCGTGGCTTCCTTCCAGGCCGGCTTCCCGGCCCCGGTTCCGGTTGCCATTCCCTCCAGCGGAATCATTGCCGCCAGTACGCCTGCGCTCATCAGTCAGGTCTATACCTATATTCCTTCCACATTCAGAAATTCCTACGCTGAGGCCTGGAACCTGGCCGTGCAGCAGGCCTTCGGGGCCAACTTCTCGCTCCAGATCGCCTACGTCGGCAACCATGGCTCGCGTATGAATCTGTCGCAGAACATCAACCTGCCCAGCTACTATGGTGGCGGCAACGCCTCCCTTCCCGAGAACACGACTGCCTTCACCGGCGGCGCTACCGGTCGCACTGCGGCAACCAACGAGTACTTCCTCGGTGCCTCCTCCAACTACAACTCGCTCCAGGTCCAGCTCACCAAGCGCTTTTCAAGTGGCCTCTCCTTTACCTCTGCCTTCACTTGGGGCAAGGAACTTGATTACGCCACGGGCGGAGACGATAACGGCGGTGTACCGTTCTTCATCAACTTCCGAAGAAACTACGCACCAGGAGACTTCGACCGCGCTAAGAACTTCGAGCAGACCTTCAACTACGAACTACCGGCCGGTCGCGGCCATGCTCACTTCAACTCCGGCGTTGGCGACGCGGTTCTTGGCGGATGGCGCCTCACTGGAATAGTCTCCATGCTCTCCGGATTGCCGTTTACGGTTACCGCCAACGGCGGCACGCTGAATACACCCGGAACTCAGCAGGATGGAAGTATCACTGGCAGCCTGCAGGTTGCCCATCACATCGGTCCGGGCAATCAGTGGTTCAACACGGGTAATTTCACGCAACCCGCCGGCTGCCCCGGATCTACAACGCCATGCCCGAACCCGGGCCTTGGGAATACCGGCAGAAACCAGTTCCGTGGCCCTGGCTATGTCCAGGACAACGTCTCAATCGCAAAGAAATTCACCATCTACCGCGAACTCAATCTGGAGACCCGTGTCGACGCCGTCCAGTTGAGCAACTCGCCTCAATTCGGCCTTCCCAACGGCAGCATGACCTCCTCCAACTTCGGCCAGATCACAGGTACCCTGGGCAGCGGACAGGGCACTGTGAATGGCGTCGGAGGCGGTCGCTCTTTGCAAGGATCCATCAAGTTCCAGTTCTAAGCAGGAGCGCTTAAACCTGAAACAAAACAGGCCGGCCACCGCTTACCGCGGTGGCCGGCCTTCCTTACAGCGACGCATTTCTTGTATCGCCTTCGAGCCTGATCTGCGCCGGCATTCTTGAGCCACGCTGAGCATAAGTCTTCAGCGGGAACCGCTTCTGTGTGGCTGTAGGTTCTGCCCTTATGAGTGGACTACTTTTTTCTTGTGACGGCCCGGTCTCAGAGAAATCCCGCGATACACTAACCAGTCGCCACTTCATCCCATGGAAAGTTTAGCGTTGGCTGGTTGGCAAAACGGTTCATCTTGACTGTCAACCTGGCCCCGGAACCCGGCGCCATCCGCACTTCGAACGATCGGTCGTTCACCTGCTTCGTTGTGATTGATCCATTCCGCATCCCCCTAACCCGCCAGAACGATCAACGATCCGATCTCTGTTCAGGAGTCGCGCCACGCGAAGGGTTCACTTTCTCCTCCTCGGGCGTCCGTGCATTTCCAAGCAGATTCCCTTCCAGTAGCAGATTCTTCAGTTCCCCGGGAGCAGTCGAGAGAAATGTGCCTGTGCCGGGAAACGCCCTGCTGTCGCGAACGATCGCGCCTGGAGTGTTGTCCAGCCGGATGACTGGTGTGTCCGCATTTGGCTTACGAGTGCTCACATCATCCAGTTCGAGGCTCGTTGAGTTTTCAACCTTGAACGCCGGCCCGCTCGCCGAATTCAACTGTACCTTGTGCAATTCGAGCCCGTCAGAGTAATTTCCAATGAGTCCCACTTTTCCTGTACCGATCATGTTGCTGATGTGCAGATTTGAAATGGGCATCTCCGGAAGGCCTTCTATGTCGATCAGAACTTTGGCGCCATTCACAATCATGTTGCTCATTGCAATGTTCCGAAATACTGGAGTGCGTTTCGACACCGGCTCCTCGGATGTCCTGGTCTCTCCTTCCATC
>DASRLI010000326.1:0-4601 GCA_035648535.1 Occallatibacter sp.
TGTTCCGGTCGAGGATGCCCGGCGCAATCGGCGTTTGCCGTTACTAATCTCGCTAGGCCCGGTTCCTGTGCCAACTGGCTCAACTGGATGAGTACATGGGGCTGTTTGCGCAGTTGAGGATCATTCGCAGTTTGCCGGTTACGCGTCCGTAATGGGACGAGAACAAACCGAAGTGGCTGGGAGAAGCTCGTAGAAGCCCTCGTACAGCGCATCCGCGCAGAGTCGACCCAATCCGGCCTGAAGTCAATCCGCCGCCGGCGACGGCCTTCTGGATCAGTATGTTCAGCCTGTCGAAAATGACCGGCCTCGGCACAATGCCAGGCCGCTCCAGAATTCGTGATCCTTTTGCTTATGGGGGTGTCTATTGATGGGTCTTCTTGTCGTCCTTTGCGGGTCGGGCCACCGGCTTGGCGGCCGCTCCCCCTTGGGCTTCCAGTAACGGGATCGTCCTTGATGAACGAATTCGGTACATAGCTCTGAGCGGAGTTGACGGTGTAAATCTCTATGGGATCCTCATCGAGGGCTTCGGCGCGCATTTCATGCTGCGGCATCGTTCGGTTATAGTTCGTTTGGTGAATCAAGCGGGCCAATATCCGAGGCGTGAAGGTCCACAAGTCCATCAGGAGGCGAAGAATTGAGAGCGGTGCAGATGAAGCCGATCAAACATATGAAAAAAACGTATAGTCTCACAGTCCTCCTGATCTTCACCACACTTGCCTGCCTCGCTCAGGGAGGGGTGGCGAACGGTTGGAAGGTGGTCGGCCCAGGCGGGGGCGGCACTATGATTGCCCCGACAATCAGTCCTCACGATTCCCGGGTTGTAGTTGAGCATTGTGACATGACTGGCGGATATATCACGCGCGACAATGGCCAGTCGTGGCACATGTTCAATCTCCGCGATAAAATTTCTGTCACTGCCTTTAATCCTTCCGACCCTCAGGTCATCTATGCCGGAAATGCCGCCCTTTGGCGTAGCAACGACACCGGCCGGACCTGGAAGATGCTTTTTCCAAGCCCGACCCGCAACACCGTCGAGCATCAGGTGGGCGATCACTCCGACTACAGCCTTACCTCCAGCGATCCCGCCTACCCTGGCGGAGAAATCTCCGCCATCGCCATTACATACCGAAACGACCGGAAAAACAGCAAGGGAAGTGCGGAGTCTGTATATCTTTCCTTTGAACTGAGAGGCGAACCCGCCGTCATCGTCTCCTCTCGAGACGGTGGCGCCTCCTGGAGTCGCCTTGCTACCTTGCCCCAGCACGTGCTGCTCCTCACTCCGCAGGGCTCAGGCCTCATCGCTATTTCGGGCTCTGCGGCCTATCGCATCGCCCCGGATGGCAATACCACTAAACAGGGCAGCATCCCAACCAACATCAGAGCAGCTAGCGCGGCCCGGTCCGGCGACTCGGTTTGGATTTATGCAACCAGCCAGGACGGAAATGTGTATCTCTCCGAAGACTCCGGCCTGCACTGGGGACTGGTTACACCCGCCCTCCAACAGACTTCTGGCCGCTTTGAAACTATCGCCGCCAGCGATCATTTCCACGATGTCGCCTATGCCGGCTTTCGAGGCCTTCAACTCGGCGAGGGCAAGCAGAACCTGTTCAACGGGATCGCCAGGACAACGGATGGCGGGCACACCTGGAAAATCGTCTTCAAGGAATCGACCCAACATGCCGCCAACCTGAGTGGAAGCTGGATCGAGCAGCGCGCAAGGCAAGACAGCGTGGACATCTGGTTCGACGCGCCGTACAGTCTCGGTGTTGCGCCCACCAACCCCGACGTAGCCTACGCAACCGACCTCTTCCGCACCTACCGCACCCTTGACGGTGGCGCAACCTGGCAGGAGATGAACTCCAGGCAACTCGACGGCGGCAGTTGGACCTCCCGCGGTCTCGATGTAACCACCAACTACGGCATTCAGTTCGACCCCTTCGATACACGGCATATCTTCATGGATAACACTGACGTCGGACTCTTTCAGAGCGCCAACGGTGGCCAATCCTGGCGAAGCACCTCTCAAGGCATTCCTGAGGAATGGCGCAACACGGCATACTGGCTCGCTTTCGATCCCAGCCAGCACGGTCTCGTATGGGGAGCCTTCAGTGGTGCCCACGATTTGCCGCGCCCCAAGATGTGGCGTAACCGCACCCCTCGGGGCTTCACCGGTGGCGTTGCCGTTTCAACCGATGGCGGCTACCAATGGCAGCCGAGCAGTGCGGGCCTTCCCATGGACTCCATCACCCACATTCTTCTCGATCCCTCAAGCCCCATTGGAAGACGCACCCTGTATGCCTGTGCGTTTGGCCGCGGCGTCTACAAGTCCACGGACAACGGCCATAACTGGACGCAGAAGAATGACGGGATAACCGGAGAAGAACCTTTTGCCTGGCGCATCACTCTCTCCCCAGATGGGGATCTGTACCTTGTCGTCGCTCGTCGAACCGAGCGAAAGGACTATTCCCCTTCGGGCGCAGGAGCCCTCTATCGCTCAAAGGACAAAGCAGAGCACTGGCAGCGTGTTGAGCTTGCTCCGGGCGTCACCGGCCCAACCGGCCTCCAGATCGACCCACGCAATCCGCAGCGGCTCTACCTCACGGCATGGGGACAGGAGGGCGATGACGCCGACCGGAACGGCGGTGTCTATGGCTCCGATGACGGCGGCGAGACGTGGCGGGCTCTCTTCACGCAATCGCAGCACGTATACGACCTGACCATCGATCTACGCCATCCTGATACGCTCTACATCTCCGGATTTGACGCGGTGGCTTACCGTTCCACCGACCGTGGGGCTCATTGGGAACGCATCACGGGCTACGACTTCAAGTGGGGTCACCGTGTCATCCTCGACCCCAACGATCCCACCCAGATCTATATCACCACATACGGCGGTGGAGTCTGGCATGGCCCTGCTGCCGGCACCGCGAATCTGGCCGAGACTATTCTGACTCCTGTTCCCATCGCGCACTAGATTGCATGATGCCCGTGAATGGTCAAAGCTCAGATTTGCGGGCGAGAGGGATCGAAATCCTGATTGCCTCCGTCGGCGAGCGCCAGCCGGGCGAGATGGTAGGCCATCTGCCTGTCCGGCATCAGAAGGGCTTCTCGAAATCCTGCATTGGCGGCCGTTTCGTTCCTCAACTCCCGTTGCACCAGCGCGTAGTTGTAAGCTCCCAGTCTCGATCCCGTATTCTGATTTGCGACCAGCGCGGTTACCTTCGCTGTACTTCTGAGTCTGAAGTTCAACGCCGATGAGGGCCGTGCCCTCCTTCTTGGCCTCAATGACACCAACGGCCTGACCGTCAGCGAAAAGAAGGTAGTCGGCCTCGCCAAATCCGCGGCCCAGAGCGAATTCGCGAATGGCAACCCGCAGCAGGCGTCGATGTTGGCGTCGGCCCGGTCCTGGATGAGCCACCCAGCGGCTTTGAGCATGCCGTCGATGGACTCGCGGGCTTGTTCTTCAGGTGTCAAATTAGGCTGAAAGTTCTTGGCCACCAGTGTATGACAACCACAGCGGAAAGCGATCTGCCATCCACATCTGTTTCCGAGCGCGGACGCATGTAAGCGCACTTGCCGAGTTTGCCGTCAGCAATAAATCTGGAACGCTCTGAACGGCAGAAACCGCAGAAGAGCCGCCTATTCTGCTTATTTTCACCGATTCCACTGTGCATTCCTATACTAATAAGGATTGAACGAGATTGAACCATGTGCAGGGAGCCCTCAGCATCACCGATGCCTCTCCCTCCATCACCGATCTTCGGTTCGCCACTGTATTCACTGGCTTTCTTGCACGATTCAGGCACCTGTGTCCGCACGAGGACGCATGTAAGCGCACTTGCCGAGTTTGCCGTCAGCAATAAATCTGGGACGCTCTGAGCGGAAGGAATTGCGTAAACGCTCAACTCTGCTTTTTCCCAAGAGTTCTACACTACATTCCCAACCTTACCGGCAGGAGGCGCAAGTCCGCTTGCCGTTCAAATCCAGACTGTCAAAGGAGCTTTATGGTCACCATCACGGAACTTCGTGCACGCGGCATAGTGGGCTATCCGCGCACGAATCCTTCTGCAACATCTCAATCTGCATTCGCGATGTCAACATCAGCCTTCGCCGCACCGACGAATTCGTCCTCGCTGACTGACCCCACTGCACCAAAGGTGACCGAGATCCCAGAACGATACATGCGTCTTGAGCCGAAGGACCCGCTGATTGTCATAGACGACAACCCGGTCTTTGACGCCTACGCCGCCGGAAGAATCCTCGGCAGAACCGATGAGTGCCTCAAGAAGTGGCGCCAGCGGGATCAGGGGCCAGATTACATTCAGTA
Source organism: Occallatibacter sp. (assembly GCA_035648535.1). Lineage (GTDB taxonomy): Bacteria > Acidobacteriota > Terriglobia > Terriglobales > Acidobacteriaceae > Telmatobacter. Next base: position 4,328 of record DASRLI010000326.1, read on the forward strand.
CGAGCGGAACGGGGTTGTTCGCTACGAGCTGAGCGCACTGATGGCATTTCGGGCCGAACACAGAGTCAAGCCGAGGACCAAGGTATGACCGATACCACTCTTGCCATCGCTGACCTTCGATCACGGTGGTTCAAACTCGTCGATCTTGATCGTGCACAAGAAATCCAGTTCATCCACCGATTGGGCGTTAACCTCTGTGAACTCGCGACGGCTCTGAATTGTTCGCCATCGTTGCTGACACATCTTTTGCAGGCGGCGCGGGCTTCCATTGAAG